>CAMVAG010000019.1 GCA_947165405.1 uncultured Selenomonadales bacterium | reverse complement strand
ATCCCCGAAGATTATTTCGGCGTCATGGGCGTGCCGATTACTTTCCTCGACAAATACAATCCCAATCAATTTGAAATTCTCGGTTGCACTTACAGCTACGGCGATTGCGGCTGCCACAAAGACGGCACGTCATGGGGCGCAAAGATTAACGGCAAAGATATTTATAAGCGATTGTTCATTCGGCGGAGGCGGTGACAAATTGATTGAGATTGAAACCCTCCGACGATATTCTTCGGAAGATAAAATTTTTGCAACCAATCATGCTTCGGAAAGATTTTACGAACGCAGAATAAACGTTGCCGATGTTCATAACGCGATAAACACCGGCGAAATAATTGAGCAATACCCGAACGATTATCCCTATCCGAGTTGTTTGGTATTGGGAGAAAATTTGCAAGGCGAAAAAATTCATGTGGTATTGAGTGACGGAGGCACGGCGAGCAGAATAATCACGGCATATTTTCCCGACGGTGACAAATGGAGCGAAGATTTCAGAAGCAGGAGGTAAGGACTTATGAATTGTTTGGTTTGCAGAGGCGGGCAGATGGTCGAAGGCTTTGAAACGTATTTTGCAAAATTGAACGGCGGCTATCTGATTATTGAGAACGTGCCGTGTTGGAAATGTGACCAATGCGGCGAAGCTGTCTTTTCCACGTCGGTAATTGAGAAAATCGAAAAATTGGTTGCGGCTTACAAAAAAAATTCCGAAAAAATTTCCGTGATTGACTACAATCAAGCGGCGTGAACTTTCGGAGGCGGAGGCAATGAAATGATTCACAAATTCAAGCAGGGCGACGATTATATTTTGTTGGACGTGAACAGCGGCGCGGTTCATCTTATCGACGAGACGACGTTTAAAATCCTCGACGACTTCGACGGCACGAACGACGCGGAAATTTTATCGAAGTATCCTTTTGAAGACACCGCCGAAATTTTGAGCGAACTGCACGCGCTGATTGAGGAAGGTTTTCTCTTTGCGCCCGATATGGAAGTTCCTCCGACTTTTGCGGCACGCGGCGTCGTGAAAAGTCTTTGCCTCATGGTTGCGCAAGATTGCAACCTGCGCTGCAAATATTGTTTCGGCGAGGGCGGCACTTACGGACACAGGGCGGTTATGTCTGAAGAAGTCGGGCGTGCGGCTGTCGACTTTATCATAAAAAATTCGGGCATAAGAAAACATTGCGAGATAGATTTTTTCGGCGGCGAACCTCTGATAAATTTTCGAACGGTCAAAGCCGTCACCGAATACGTTCGACAGCGCGAGCTTGACACGGGAAAAATTTTCAAGCTGACGCTGACGACGAACGGCATCTTGCTTGACGAAAAAATTTCCTCGTGGCTCAATGAAAATAATATTTCCGTCGTGTTGAGTTTGGACGGGCGCAAGGAAATTCACGACGCCATGAGACCCGACATAAGCGGGCGCGGCAGCTACGAGCGCGTGCTTAAAAATTTTCAAAGATTCGTTGCAAGTCGCGGCGGAGAAAATTATTATCTTCGCGGCACCTACACGAAAAAAAATTTGGACTTCACGGCTGATGTGTTGAGTGCTCACGAGGCGGGCTTCGATATTCTTTCGATTGAGCCGGTCGTCTTGAAGGATTCGCCGCTTGCTTTGACTCAAGAAGACTTGCCGCGCATTCGCGAGGAATACGACCGCTTGACCGAAGCTTACCTTGCACATCGCCGCGAGGGCAGAGGCTTTTTCTTTTTCCACTTCAATGTTGATTTATCGAACGGTCCTTGCGTTGCCAAGAGGCTTTCGGGTTGCGGCGCTGGGCACGAATATTTTGCGGTAGCCGAGAACGGCGACTTGTATCCTTGCCATCAATTTGTCGGGCGCGAACGTTACAAGCTTGGAAATATTTTTGACGGCGTGGATAAATCTGCGCGGCATTGGCTGAAATATTTTCGAGAGTCGCACGTTTTGAATAAGCCGAAGTGTCTTGAGTGTTGGGCGAAATTTTTTTGCAGCGGCGGCTGTCAGGCGAACAACGATTTATTTCACGGAGACATTCGCGAGCCGTACGAGGTTGGCTGTGAAATTCAAAAGAAAAGACTTGAATGCGCGATATACATTCAAGCCAAGCTTGCCTAGTGTTGTTAAAGTCGAAACGCAGCGGTGAGGATAAACCCGGCCGTCACGAACGACGGCCGCCCGCGTTAAAAACACCTGCAAAAGAAAAGTAGATTTAAAATACAAAAGTTATTTAAACGCTGAATCAAAGCAGACATTGTACTTTACCAACGCGCCGAATAAAAATTTTTTCCGCTTGACAAGATATAACTTCAATGCTGTATAATGCATAAAAATTATTTTTGGGAGGGAAAATTTATGGCAAGCAAGCCGAAGAAGATTTGGCAGGACAGCTATCAACTCTACATCGACGGCAAGTGGCGCGACGCGGAGGGCGGAAAAACTTTCGACGTTTACAATCCCGCCAACGGCGATTATCTTTGCAAAGTTGCAGCCGCAAGCAAGCAGGACGTTGACGACGCCGTCAAAGCCGCGTGGAAGGCGTTCCCTGCGTGGAAGAAAACTTCAATCACCGAACGCGCAACCATTCTCCTCAAAATCGCAGACATAATCGACGCGAACAAAGAGCACCTCGCTATGATTGAGACGATTGACAACGGCAAACCGATTCGCGAAACCATGAACATCGATATTCCAATGGGCTCGGATCATTTCCGTTACTTCGCGGGTGTCATTCGTTCCGAAGAAGGCTCGGCGATTATGATTGACGAAACGACAATGAGCCTTATCCTCAACGAACCGATTGGCGTCGTCGGTCAAATCGTTCCTTGGAATTTCCCGTACCTCATGGCGGCTTGGAAGTTGGCACCGGCTTTGGCGGCGGGCAACTGTATCGTCTTTAAACCGTCAAGCACGACAAGCTTAAGCGTCCTCGAACTCATGAAGCTGATTGAAAAAGAACTTCCTGCGGGCGTCTTGAATATCGTGACGGGCAGCGGCTCCAAGACGGGACAATTTGTCCTTGACCACCCCGATATCAGCAAGCTGGCGTTCACGGGCTCGACGGAGGTCGGCTACTCTGTTGCAAAGGCGGCGGCGGATAAACTCATTCCCGCGACGTTGGAACTCGGCGGCAAGTCGGCAAATATTTACTTCGACGATTGCAACTTTGAAAAAGCGATTGACGGCGCGTGCCTCGGCATCCTCTTCAATCAAGGGCAAGTCTGCTGCGCGGGCTCAAGAATTTTTGTGCAGGATACGATTTACGACAAATTCCTCACCGCGCTCAAAGAAAAATTCGAAAGCGTCAAAGTCGGTCTGCCTTGGGAAGCCGACACACAGATGGGCAGTCAGATTGACAATCGCCAACTCGAAAAGATTTTGAACTACGTGGAAATCGGCAAGTCGGAAGGCGCACAAGTCATCACGGGCGGCGCAAAGGCAGTCGTCGAAGGCGGAGAAAACGGTGCGTTTATGAAGCCGACGCTCATCGCCGACGTTAATAATGGTATGCGTGTTGCTTGTGAAGAAATTTTCGGACCCGTCGCCGTCGTGATTAAATTCCATGACGAGGAAGAAGTTATCAAGATGGCGAACGACAGCGAATACGGCTTGGGCGGTGCTGTTTGGACTAAAGATATTAATCGTGCGATTCGTGTTGCCCGCGCAATCGAAAGTGGCCGGCTATGGGTGAATTGTTACAACGCACTTCCGGCCGGAGCACCTTTTGGCGGCTACAAAAAGTCCGGAATCGGTCGCGAGACGCATAAATTGATAATGAACGCCTACACACAGAAGAAAAATATTTTTATCAGCTTAAGCGAGGCTCCCAGCGGTCTCTACTAAAAAATTTCTATAACCGACAAAAAAATTGCCTTCCGAGGTTCGGAGGGCGATTTTTATTTTGTGCTTCGTTGACGGAAAAGGCTCTGCGTGTTAAGATTAAGTCGCTAAACAAAAATCTTCAGCACGGCAGAGCCATTTCCATTTGCAATTCTAGCACTCTTGCGCCGCGCTGTCAACGAAAGGCGGAGTGTCATGGACATCACTATTTACAAGCTCACGAACGTTATCAACGGCATGGGTTACGTAGGCGCAACTAAAAATTTCAAACGGCGTATGGGAGAACACCATTGGAACTATGGAGACAAACGAAAAATCCGCACCCTCGTCGATAAAGCGATTCGCGAGTACGGCTGGGAAAATTTTACTGTCGAAATTCTTGAAGTGTGCGATGCCGAAGTTGCGCCCGAACGTGAAAGTCACTGGATTAAGGAACTCAACACGCTTGAGCCTAACGGCTATAATTGCACAACCGGCGGCAATAAAGGCACTAAATTTACGTCTAATGTAAGCATGCGGCTTAGTGCCAGTCTGATTGAAAGAACCGTTTTTCCCGTATTACAGGCGGAGCTCGACAAGCAACAGATGCCTCGCCATGTCTTCGCACAAAAACTCGGCTTCGCTACAATAACTGTATCGGCTTGGATGACGGGCAAGTGCGAACCTAAATTATCGTCGGCAATTAAAGTTAAAGAAGTGCTCGGTGTCGACATACCGCTTGAAGAACTTTTCGCCAAGACCGCCCGTGATTAAATTTAAAAATTTTTCTGCAGTGAATAAAAATTCCCTCCCGTATGCTATAATCGGCGTGGGAGGGGATTTTTTATGGCAACGAGACCTGTCTTTGAAGTCACGGCTGACGAAAAACTTTTTGCCCGTCGCGAAGTTCAATTCAAATGGTTCGGCGGGCGCGGCTTGGAACAAATCAGAAATAATATTCGCGGGCTTCACGGAAATTATTCGGCGGCTTATCCCGATAAAAAACTTTTGGAAATTTCAACGAAGAGCACGGACGAGCTCGGCGTGAAGTTGAGCGCGTTCAATCTTCAAATTCGTGAGGGCGTTTCGCTTGAATCGGCTTTTCAAGGCAGCAAAGTTTTCAAGCTCGGCGGCCCGTTCACTGATATAATCGGCAAGCCGTCCGTCTATGCCAAAAGCGACGGGCGACTCAAAAACAGCGGCGCGCTTATCGGGTTCAGCTTCGAAGGAAAAAATTTTCCGCTCAACCCGCCGACGTATTTTTATAATTGGTTTTACGTCACGACTTTGGCGGCGAACAAAATTTTGGCGGACGAGTTGCTTGAAAGAAAATTCGACGCCTTCACCGATATTGCGTTCAATCCCGAAAAGGGCAAAGTGAATTGTCAGGCAGAGGCGGCGGCGATTTTCGTTTCGTTGAGTCGACAAAATTTATTGAGCGACGCGCTTGCCGACGAAAAAAATTTTTTAAGGATTGTCTATCATGAAAGATAACGACTTCAAAACTTATTACGAGGAACAACGTGAGCTTCTGCGCGAGGCGTTCGCCGAAATCGGACAAAAATCTCAACTCATCTTGACGGTCGGTCAGTTGCTCATGGAAAACGGTGCCGACACGAGCCAAATAGTCCGCGATATGAAAAGGGTTGCCGCGTACATGGGTATCGACGCCGAAAAATTTCATCTGCACATCATGTACACGACCTTAATGCTCAACATCAGCGACGAACATCATTCGCACACCTCCTTTCGCAAATGTGTCAAGCACGCCGTCAACATGCAAATCATTTCCGCAATCAGTCGGTTGACGTGGCGCGCCTTGAGAGAACATTACACCCTTGATGAATTCAAAGGCGAACTTCAAGCCATTGCCGCTCGTCCGCGCAGCTATCCTCATTGGATGACGATTTTATCTGCGGGCACGGGTTGCGGAGCTTTTTGTACGCTGTTCGGGTGCGATATAAACGCGGCGATTTACACGACGGCAGCGGCTTTTATCGGGAAGGTCGTTCAAATTCAATGCGCCGAACGCTTCGGAATAAATCCCTACGTCTCGATGACTTTCGCGGCTTTCACGGCGACAATTATCGCTTACCTCACGCACTTTTTGCCGACAGCGACGCCTTGGCATCCTCTGATAGCCGCCTCATTGTTCTTGGTGCCGGGCATTCCTATGATAAACGCAATGAGCGACATGCTCAACACTTACGTGGTCAGCGGCTCGGCGCGAATAATTCACACGCTGATAATAATCGGCGCAATGACTTTCGGGATTGTCTTTGCAATCGGCATGGCGGACTTCGACTCCTTCACGAATTTGGCAATGCGACCCGACAGCGATTATCTCCTTTTCATGACGGCGGCGGCAATCGGCGCGGCGAGCTTTTCGATTTTGTTCAATGTCCCTCCGCGACTTTTATTTGCGACGGCTTGCGGCGGAGCAATTTGTGTTTGCACGAGAAATTTTTTTGTCTTCGAATTGGGCTTCGGTTCGGAGGTCGGAACTTTGGCGGGCGCGGCTTTGGTCAGCATAACCGCAATGCGAGCGATTCACTGGTTGCATACGCCGTCATTGGTCTTGGTCGTGCCGGCAGTCATTCCGCTTGTGCCCGGCGTTTTGATTTATCGATTGCTCTTCGCGATAATAAATATTCGCAGCCTCACGGTCGAACAACTTTTGGCGGCGGTTCAATCGGGCGTAGATGCCCTGCTGATAATTTTGGCGATAGCAATCGGCGCGGCAATGCCCAACATTTTTGCAAAGCGTTCCTTCGAGCGGCAGAGTAAAGACAAGCAAGAAAAACTCCTCAACGAAATTTACGAAACGCGGGATTGAAGGAGGCGAAAGTCATGGCTCACGCAAATTTTGAAAAAAGATTAAACAAAGTAGAAAACAAAGTCACAAGCATTGAAACAAAAATCGATATGTTCATTGGCGAAATGCGTCAGCAAAATCAAATGCGTGCCGAAGAGATTCGCGAAATTCGAACGAGTATTGACGGCATGGGCAAACACGTTCGAAATTTAACGGTCGCGGCGATGGTCGGCATGGGCACGATGACGATTGCCGGGATTGCCATTGCGATTTCCATTTTCCTGAAATAATTTTGAGGAGGCGACAATATGCACGAAGCTGTAAAAAATTTACGCAACAAAGAATATAATCCTTGCGGCGACTTGACGGGCAGAGAGCGCGAGCTTTGCGACGAAGCGACGAAAAATTTTTTTAATCTGCCGTTCGTCGAGGTCATGCGGGCTTTTTCCGTCAAAGCGATTGCCGAGCTTGAGCACGAAGAAAATTTTCGCAACGTCGACGCGCTGAAGACTTGGGCGGATTACAATTTAAATGACGTTGAGCGGCGGGCTAATTTGAATTTCGACACGTTCACGCGTTTGCAGTCGGGGCTTGCAAAATATTTGGTTCACGTGCTTTACGAAAATCGATACAACATTCACTATAACGCGCTGATAAATTATTGTCGCACGCTTGACGAAAAACTTTTCCGCAATTTGACGAGCGGGCAGCTTGAACAAAAAATAAATTCTATCACGCAGGAAGCGAATTATTTTTCGACGGTCAACGACTTAATTGGCGCGCTGTGGAATTTTTTAAAGGCTTAGGTCTTGCAATTTAAAAAGCCCTCTGCTATAATCGCAAATGTTTTACGGGTTGTGGCTCAGTTTGGTAGAGCACCGTGTTCGGGACGCGGGGGTCGCAGGTTCAAATCCTGTCAACCCGACCAATATTGAAATTCGAGGCGGGAGTTCACGACTTCCGCCTTTGGCGTATAAGGAGTGTATCATGAGAAAAGGTCTTGTAATAATTTTTTGGCTGTGCTGTGTTTTTTATGCGATAGGAGATTATTTCGTCGACTTCGCGTTGGAGCGAGGCGAGGATTTATCGCCGCCCAAAGCTTGCGCGAATATCGCCGACCCGAATTTGAAAGCACCGCCTCTTCCAAATTTTCAAAACGAAGATTGGACGCTTGAGAGTTTCGACGGGCTGAAACTTCATGCGAAAAGATTTTTCCCTGCCGAAAATTCAAATCGTTGGGCGATTTTGGTTCACGGCTACGGACGCGACGGAACTTTTGCTTACGACTACGCCGAAGAATATTTAAAGCGCGGTTGGAATGTTTTGGTTCCCGACCTGCGAGCGGCGGGCGAGAGCGAAGGAAAATTTATCACGATGGGCGCGTTGGAAAGTCGAGACGTTTTCGATTGGGCTGCGAAAATTATTTCAGACAATCCCGACGCGAAAATTATTTTGCACGGCGTTTCAATGGGTGCCGCGACCGTCATGATGACTGCCGCCCTTGAGCCGAAAAATTTATGCGCCGTCGTCGAGGATTGCGGCTACACTTCCGCTTACGAAATGTTTACGGCTCAACTTAATAAAATTTTCGGCTTGCCGGAGTATCCAGTCATGCCCTGCGCGAATCTCGTTTGCAAGTTCAAGACCGGAGTAAAAATTTCTGACGCCGCGCCGATTGAGGTCGTCGATAAAATCAAAGTGCCGATACTTTTTATTCACGGCGACGAGGACGGGCTTGTTCCTTTCGATATGATGACGAAACTTTTCGACAAAGCCGTTGCGCCCAAAGAAAAATTCGTCGTGGCGGGTGCGGGTCATGCCGATGCCAAACGCAAAAATCCCGCCGTTTACTTTGAAAAAGTTTTCGATTTTCTGGAGGAAAGCTTATGAAAATTTTTGTCGGGCTGGGCAATCCCACACCCGAATACGCCGCGACCAAACACAATGTCGGATTCATGCTTGCCGATTTGCTTGCCGAAAAAATTTCCGCCGATAATTGGCGCGAAAAATTTAATGCGCTCGTTGCCGAAGGTTTCCTCGACGGCGAAAAAATTTTAATCGTCAAGCCGCAAACTTTCATGAACTTGAGCGGCGAGGCAGTCGCGCCGATTATGAATTTTTATAAAATCGACGTTGCAAATCTTGTCGTTGCCCATGACGATATGGATTTGCCGCTCGGCATGATTCGTTTGCGCCCCAAAGGCAGCGGCGGAGGTCATCACGGCGTCGAATCGATTATTCAACACATCGGAACGCAAAATTTTCCTCGCGTGCGAATCGGCGTCGGGCGTCCTCCGAAATTTTGGACGGTCAATCATCATGTGTTGAGCCCCTTCACGCAAGAAGATGCCGATAAAATTTCTGTCGCGCTTGAGGAACTTGTGCCCGCCATGCTTTGCATTTTCAAAGAGGGAATCAACAACGCCATGAACAAATTCAACCCCAAGAGGAAAAAATCTCATGAAGAATCGGATAACGGCATTGACGGCTGACGAGCGCGGAAATATTTTCGACGTGCCGGAGGCGGAAGGCGTCGGGAGAGTCGGTGAAAAATTTTTCAAGCTCAAGCCCGAAGATTTAATCAAGCTGCCCGATTCCGCCGATTTAATGTTCCTGCCTCAACGAAAAGCAATCGGTTTTCGGAACGGAAAATTTTTGCCGCTCAAAGGGCTGGCGGTCTCGACGATTTTGCCGCAAGGTTTCACGCGGACACATTTGCCCGCCTTCAAGAAAAATCCTCGCGCACAAATTTTGCCGCTGTACGGTTACACCGCCGTTGTCCTCTACAAAGATGAACTTCATGCCGCCGCAATTTACACCGACGAAAATTTTAAATGGAATCCGCAAAATTACAACACGCCCGACTTGAAAAAATTTATTCGCCGCGTGAAAAAAGACTTGCCCGAAAATCGAATCGTCGCGCAGGTTGCGAAGTGTTCTTTGGAGTGGCATTGTTTGACGGCGCAAAATTTATTTTATCGGCGTTGGGAGTGCGGAGTGCCGACTTCGCCGACCTGCAACGCGAATTGTTTGGGCTGTATCTCTTTGCAAAGTTCGGAGTGTTGTCCGAGCCCGCAAAGCCGAATCACTTTCAAGCCGACCGTCGAGGAAATTGCCGACGTTGGAATTTATCATTTGTCTCACGCGCAAGAGGGAATTATCAGCTTCGGGCAAGGCTGCGAGGGCGAGCCGTCACTTATGGCGGAAAATATTTCTGCGGCGATAAAAAAAATTCGCGAAAAAACTTCACGCGGGCAAATCAACATCAACACCAACGCCGGATTCACGAACGGCATAAAAAAAATCGTCGACGCCGGCTTGGATTCGATGCGCGTCTCGATTATCAGCGCGAATGCCGACAACTATCAAAAATACTATCGCGCAGGTTACAAACTCGACGCCGTGAAAAATTCAATCCGATATGCCCTCGATAAAAATGTTCACGTCTCGTTGAATATGTTGTACATGCCCGGCTTCAACGACCGCGAATCGGAATTTGCCGCTTGGAAAAATTTTCTTGAAGAACTGCCCGTGCAGATGATTCAAGTCCGCAACCTCAACTACGACCCCGATGAATTCTTTTCCGTCATGCCGAACGATAAAAATTTTTTCGGCACAAAAAATTTTCTGCGCGAACTTCAAAAAAATTTCCCCGCGCTGACAATCGGAAACTTCAGCCATTACACGAGGAGTGATATTAATGCCGGTTAAACCGAAACATGCGGGCGACGAGCCCAATCAAGAAAAAAAAGAAGTCGTCGAAGAAATTTTTATTCCCGAAGAGCCGAAATGGTCACTTGACGAAATAATTTTGCCCGAAGAAGTCAGAGCACAGATTTTGGACGTGGCGACTTACGCGGACAATGCGCACAGAGTTTTTGAGCTTTGGGGCTTCAAACGCACGCACAAATTTTCGCGGCGAATCGGAATCAATCTTTACGGCGCGCCCGGCACCGGTAAGACTATGGCGGCTCATGCAATCGCAAAAAATTTGGGCAGAAAAATTTTAATCGTCAACTACGCCGACATTGAATCGAAATACGTGGGCGAAACTCCGAAAAATATTCGTAAGGCGTTCGAGGCAGCGAAGAATTCCGACAGCATTTTATTCTTCGACGAGGCGGATGCGATTTTAAGTAAGCGGGTAACCAACATGACGCAAGCCGTTGATGTCAGCGTGAATCAAACGCGCTCGGTCATGCTGATGTTGATGAATGAGTTCCAAGATTTTATAATCTTCGCGACGAATTTTATCGAGAACTTTGACCCGGCGTTTATGCGGAGGATTTCCATTCACGTGAAATTTACACTGCCCGACGAAGACTGCCGCAAAAAACTTTGGCGAATGTACACACCGCCCGAAGTCCCGAATAATCTTGACTTCGACGAGCTTGCAAAAAAATTCGACGGCATAAGCGGCAGCGACATTTCAAACGCCATGCTCAATGCCGCGTTCAAAGCCGCCCGCCTCAAAGCCGACGAGCTTGATAAAACTTTTGTCTTCGAGGCTGTCGAAAATATTTTGGCAAGCAAGAGAGCAAACGCCGGCAATTTTTGATATAATCGACGAAAATTTTTTAGAGGTGATATTTTTGAAAGCAACTCAACTTTACGCGCCGACTCTTCGCGAATCTCCTGCCGAAGCAGAATTAATCAGCCACAAGCTGATGTTTCGCGCAGGTTTCATTCGCAAGGCGGCGGGCGGAATTTATTCTTACTTGCCGCTGGCTTGGCGCACGATGAAAAAAATTATGCAAATCATTCGCGAGGAAATGGATGCCAAAGGCGGACAGGAAATCATGATGCCGATTGTTCAGCCCGCCGAAATGTGGCAAGAGTCGGGACGTTGGGCAGTCTACGGCGACGAAATGATGCGCCTCAAAGACAGGCACGGCAGAGAGTTCGCGCTCGGCCCCACGCACGAGGAAATGATTACAACTTTGATTCGCGACGAGGTTCGTTCTTATAAACAACTGCCCGTCATGCTCTATCAAATTCAAAATAAATATCGTGATGAAATTCGCCCGCGCTTCGGCTTGATGAGGAGCCGCGAATTTGTCATGAAAGATTTGTATTCCTTCGACCGCGACGTTGAGGGCATGAATATTTCCTACGAAAAAATGTACGACGCCTACAGCAGAATTTTCACGCGTTGTGGTTTGAAGTTCCGCGCTGTCGAGGCTGACAACGGAGCAATCGGCGGCGGTCACTCTCACGAGTTCACGGTTCTTGCACCCAGCGGCGAATCCTCAATCGCTTACTGCGAGGCTTGCGACTATGCGGCGAGCGACGAGAAAGCCGAGCTTAAAATTATTCAAGCCGAGCCCGAAGAACTTCGCCCGCTTGAAAAAGTTTCGACGCCCGCCTGTCACACGATTGAACTTGTCAAAAATTTTTTGAACGTGCCGATTGAAAAGACGATTAAAGCCGTTGCGTTCATGGACGACGCGGAGCGATTGATTCTTACATTTGTTCGCGGCGACCACGAAGTCAACGAGATAAAAGTTTTGAACGTCGTCGAGGGCGCGAATCATCTTTACATGGCGGGCGATAAATTGATTGAGGCGGCGAATTCCTGCGCGGGTTTCATGAGTCCGATTGGAATTTCAAACGCGATTATCGTCGTCGACCAAAGCGTTATGTTGATGTCGAATGCCGTTGCCGGAGCAAACGAGGTTGACGCGCATTTTATCAACGTCACACCGCGCAGAGACTTCGACACGGAAAAAATTATCGTCGCGGATATTCGCATGGTGCAAGCCGGCGACCCGTGCCCTCATTGCGGCGCGCCTCTCAAAATGACACGCGGCATTGAAGTCGGGCAAGTCTTCACGCTCGGAAAAAAATATTCCGAAGCACTCAACGCGACCTTCCTCGACGAAGACGGCTCGACGAAAAATTTTGAAATGGGTTGCTACGGTATCGGCGTCGGGCGGACGATGGCTGCGGCTATCGAACAGAACAACGACAAAGACGGAATCATTTGGAACAGAGCCATCGCGCCGTTTGAAGTCGTCGTCGTGCCCGTCAATGCCAAAGACGACAAGCAACTTGACTTCGCGAAAAAAATTTATGCCGACCTCATATCGGCGGGCGTCGACGTTTTGCTTGACGACAGAAAGGAACGCGCCGGCGTCAAGTTCAAAGACTGCGACCTTATCGGTTATCCTCTGCGCGTGACGATAAGCCCGAAGACTTTGGAAAGCGGCAACGTCGAAGTAAAAATTCGTCGGAGCGGAGAGTTTATGAACTTTGCTTGCGGCGAGGCAGTAGAAAAAATTTTGGAGCTGTTAAATACGTTGTGACAAAAAATCGGGAACCGGGTACCTGCGGCTTTAAATTGGTGCACGGTTCCTAAAAATTTTTTTCAAGCGTGAGGATTCAAAGCAGTGGAAGATTTAATTTCAAAATGGAGTCTGACTGCAGTTTGTATAATCGCAATGGGTTTGTGGGCTTTGCGAGCGAACACAAAATTTAAACGTTCGGTTGACGAAAATCCCTTCGGCGATTACGGACAACCGAACACGGCATCTGTTCTTGGCGTCTTGGGTACTTTCATTGGAATTGCGTGGGGGCTTTTTAATTTTGATCCTTCACCGGAGGCAATGCACGACAGCGTTACAAATCTTTTGGGCGGAATGACTACAGCTTTTGTCACTTCGATTTTAGGCATGGGAATTTCTCTTTACTTTAAAAATTATCAAGCAAACGCGCAGAAAAATTTTTCAAAAAATAATTTCAACCCCGAAGCAAATATCGCCGACTTAATTCAATACCTGCAACAAGCCGACGCAGAAAAGTCCGCTCAAATTAAACATTTGGAAAAAATTCTGCAAGACAATAATGAAAATGTTATTCGCGAGCTTAGAGACTTCGGAAAAACTTTGGCGGAAAGTAATTCAAAGGCTTTTATCGAGGCATTAAACGAGACGATGAAAGATTTTAATCAAAAGCTCACGGAACAATTCGGCGAAAACTTCAAACAGCTAAATATTGCCGTCGGGCGTCTTTTGGTTTGGCAAGAAAATTATAAAGTGACGATTGAACGCATGACGGAAGATTTTCAAATAACTCTTCAAGGAATTGATGCCGTAAAAAATTCTGTTGTCAAAATTGAAAAATCCGCCGCCTCGATTACCGAAAGCAGCGAACAAATTTTAAATCTTATCGTCACTGCCAACATGTACGAGCAAAAGCTCCGCCAAGTTTTAAGCGAAATTCAATCTGTCAGCAAAAATACGACAGAATCCGTCGAAAATTTAACCGCGAGTATGCAAAACGTCACAGATAACGCAAATTATATGACACGAGGAATTTCTGCGACTGCAAACACGGCTTTAAATAAAATTACCGATACAACCAATCAAACAATCGCTTCAATGCGGAAAATGTCCGAAGAACTCCGTAACGAATCTTTTAAAATAACGTCCGAAACCCTCTCAAAAATGGAAAAGATGATGGAGGCGAACGATAAGAACTTCAGAGAATCACTCGAAACGCTCGGAAAGGCAATGTTGCAGATTTCAAAAAAATTCGCAGAAGATTATTCGCCTTTGGCAGAAAGATTGAAAGAAATTGTTAAGATAGCGGAACAAGTAAGACCTTCGGGCAGAGGAGGTCGCTTGCTTTGAAAAATCGTGATGACCATTGGATGTCAATATCGGATATTATGTCCGGTCTCATGATTGTTTTTATGTTTATCGCTATCGCCTTTATGATGCAGTTACAAAACGAACAGCAGCAGAAAATCGAGCTGATTCGTAACTACGTCGACATCAAACACAAAATTTATTTGTCATTGCTTGAAGAATTTAAAGATGATTTGCCGAAATGGAACGCGGAACTTGACGAAAAAACTTTGACGGTAAGATTTAAAGAGCCCGATGTTTTATTCGATGTCGGCTCGGATTTTTTGACTCCGAAATTTCAAGAAATACTTAACGACTTTCTTCCGCGATACATTTCCGTAATTTCTCAAGACGAATACAAAGACTATATCGAAGAAATACGAATCGAAGGGCATACGGATCCGTTTTGGGCAGGAGCCGCGACACGTCAGCAGGAGTATCTGAACAATATGGAACTTTCGCAGTCGAGAACGCGAGCCGTCTTGGTTTACGCGATAAATATGCCCGCCTTGCAAGAAAATTTGGAATGGATTATTCGCAGAATCACCGCCAACGGCTTATCCTCAAGTCAACCCGTGATTTTCGACGGAAAAATTGATGACAAACTTTCAAGACGAGTTGATTTCAGAATCCGCACGAAAGCCGATGAAAAAATGAATGAACTTGCAAAAGGAATTACTCACAATGGAGAAAATTGACTTTTTAAGTTGCGCGGAGTTTAAATTGATTAAAGAGCTCATGGGAATATCCGATAACGACAAAACGGAATTCACTATGGATATACGTGCAGATGATTCGAATCTTAAAATATTTCCGGGGGGAATTTTTTACAAAGGTCGCAGAGTAATTTTATATATTCGTGACCAGGCTCAATACGGCGACAAAATCAGAGAGTATAAATTTCATTTGGTCAATTGTGCAACATTAAAAACCATGCGGAATCAGAATCGCTACGGTAAATATGTTGTCTCGACTTCGACAAGCGGAAAATTCAAGGTTAATCGAATCATAAATAACCGTCCGGTAGAAAGTGAAGAAAGATTGCATGTTTGCAAGCATTGTTTGCGGCGATTGAATCAGCAAGGATATAATTTTACTTACGAAAATTTTTCTATCGAAGAATTTTTCAGGGTTATGAATGACGATAACAGCGGAAATTTTCAAGTTTTGCCTGACGAAAATGATTTAACCGCTCCGACAAATGTTTATCCGCAAAATTGGAATGAAATATCTCGTCGTTTTAAGGCAAAACATAATTACACTTGCCAAGAATGTCACAGAAATTTTTCCGATTGCAAATCCCGGCTGCATGTTCATCATAAAAACGGACTTAAAAATGATAACAGGGAATCGAATTTGGAAGTTTTATGTTATGATTGTCATCAAACAAAGCATAATCACAAAATAACGAGGGAGTGAACAAATGAAAATTGCATTGACGATTGCGGGCTCCGATTGTTCGGGCGGCGCGGGCATTCAAGCCGACTTGAAAACTTTTTTGGCGAACGGCGTCTACGGCATGAGCGCGATAACCGCTTTGACCGCGCAGAATACTTGCGGCGTGCGTTCCGTCATGAATTCGACGCCCGAATTTTTGTGCGACCAGCTCGACGCGATTTTTGAAGACATCCCGCCCGACGCGATTAAAATCGGGATGGTTTCTTCCGCCGAGCTGATTGAAATTATCGCCGCGAAGTTGAAATTTCGTAAGGCAAAAAATATCGTCGTCGACCCGGTCATGATTGCGACTTCGGGCGCGAGGCTCATCGACGAGAACGCCGTTAAAACTTTACAAGAAAAACTTTTCCCGCTTGCGAAGATTATCACGCCGAACTTTCCCGAACTCGAAAAAATTTCCGCCGAAAAAATTTCTTCGCCGCATGACATGGAACACGCCGCGCAGAAAATTTTTGAGCAATACGGTTGTGCGGTCTTGGCGAAGGGCGGGCACGGTCAAAACGACGCCAACGATTATCTTTTCGACGGCACAGGCAACCGATTTTACGGGAGGCGAATCGACACGCAAAACACTCACGGCACGGGCTGCACGTTGAGTTCCGCGATTGCCGCAAACCTCGCCAAAGGTTACGACTTGAAAAATTCTGTCGGGCGTGCGAAAAGTTATTTGACGGGCGCGTTATCAACGGATTTAAATCTCGGCAAGGGCAGCGGCCCTTTGAATCACGGCTTCAACCTGCGCGGCAGTGACTTCAACGATTGAGACCGGCTATGAAAAGTCAAGAGGTTGAAGCCGGAACATAAGATTTATT
>CAMVAG010000018.1 GCA_947165405.1 uncultured Selenomonadales bacterium | reverse complement strand
CCGCCGCCAAAGACAGAAACAATATTTTACCGGCTTTCGTCGATTGGCGTTCACCCAAACAAATTGCGTACAAAGTTGCTCCGCCGGTGCCGAAAAGCGTGTAAACAGTAGCCATCAGCAACACGACGGGGAAACCCAGATTTACTATGCCCATAGCCTCGCTGCCGAGCAAATTTGCAACCAACATGCTGTCGACAAATTCATTGAGCGACAAGGCAATCGTCGTTATCATTGTTGGGAATAAGTAACGAACGAATTTATTGAGTAAGATTTTGTAATTTCGTTTTAAAATTTCCGCGCCGACCTCGACGGAGGAATTTTGGTTGGTCGAAGAGTTTTCCATTTTAAAATCGTTGCGTCATTATATTTAACCGGGTTTTGTGAAGTGCCTGCTTTTATCAACGTCTTTTAGTTTACTAAAATTCGCCGATATGTCAATAAAAAAATCCGACGAGGTTAAGCTCGCCGGATTTGTGGTCAATCGTTTAAGTTCAGCTGTTAAGGAGTTTGGTGTAGAGTTCAATGTACTCTTTCGCGGCATTCTTCCAGCTGTAGTCGCTGTTCATGGCGTTGGAGGAAATCTGCAGCCAAACTTCAAATTGCGCGTAAGTCGAGAGCGCACGTTTGAGAGCGTACATCATTTCATGCGCGTTGTAATTCGAGAAGACAAAGCCGTTGCCTTGTTTGGTATACTTGTCGTATTGCTGAACGGTATCTTTCAAGCCGCCCGTTTCGCGAACGACGGGAGCCGCGCCGTAACGCATGGCGATAAGCTGACCGATGCCGCAGGGCTCGTAATTCGACGGCATGAGGAAAATATCGCTGGAGGCGTAAATTCTCTGCGCAAGTTCGTAGGAGAAATAGATATTCGAGGAAACTTTTTGCGGATAACGCCAAGCCAAACCTTTGAACCAATCCTCGTAAACTTTGTCGCCGGTGCCGAGCAAGACGAATTGAAAATCTTCATGTTGCAAAAGTTCATCCATCATGCGGACAACGAGGTCGAGACCTTTCGCCGCAACAAGACGAGTGACCATTGAGACAATCGGAATTTTTCTGCCTTGCGGAAGTCCGAGCAACTCTTGGAGCTTAATCTTGTTTTCGCATTTCTTGTCGAAGGCGGCATAAGCGTCGGAGTTGTCATAGTTCACGAAAAGATTTTTGTCGGTCGCGGGATTATAAACATCGTAGTCAATGCCGTTGACAATGCCGTACAAATCATCTTTGCGGCTGCGGAGGAGTCCGTCGAGGTGTTCGCCGAAATATTCGTATTGAATTTCCTGCGCGTAGGTTTTGCTGACGGTCGAGACGTAATCGGAATAGATAATGCCGCCTTTCATGAAGTTTACGGCATCGTAAAATTCGAGGTCGCCGTTATTGAAATATTTCCAATCGAGACCGAGCACGTCGCCCATAATGTCTTTGGGGAAGACGCCCTGATACTTCAAATTGTGAATCGTGTAGACGGTTTTAATTTTTTCATAGCGTTCGTCGCCTTGATGTTCAAGTTTCAAAAGGACGGGAACAAGCGCGGCATGCCAGTCGTTGGCGTTGATAACGTCGGGGAAAAAGTCAAGCGCGGGCAGGCAATTCAGAACGGCGCGGCAGAAGAACGAATAACGCTCGGCGTCGTCGTCATAGCCGTAAAGCCCTTCGCGAGCAAAATATTCCTCGTTGTCGACGAAATAATAAGTCACGCCGTCAAGCTCGTACTTGTCGATACCGACATACTTCGTGCGCCAAGAAACGGGGATTGTCCCGTCGTAAACATGCTCCATGCCTTCGCGGAACTTCTCGCCGATTTTGCTGAACTTCGGGAGGATAACGCGAACGTCAACGCCCTGCTCTTTGAGAGCTTTGGGAAGTGAACCTGCCACATCAGCCAAGCCGCCGGTTTTTACAAACGGAACTGCTTCCGACGCCACATAAAGAACTTTCATATCAAGAACTCCCTCCTGTTTGTCTGTTTTTTTGGAGAAATTTTTTTTACTTATTCCGTCGCAGGCTTAAGAAAAATCGTTGCAAGCGGCGGGATTGTCAAAGTAATCGAGTGACTGCGATTGTGATACGGGAAATCTTCCGCCGGCAAGCAGCCCGAATTTTTTATGCCCTTGCCGCCGAATTCTTCCGCGTCCGAATTGAAGACTTCGACATAGTTTCCTTGAGCGGGAACGCCGATTCGATAATTCTCGCGAACGTTCGGCGTGAAGTTGCAGATAACTATCAAATAGTCGTCGCTGTCCTCCGCCTTGCGAATAAAGGAAACTATGCTGTTGTCGTTGTCGTTGCAGTCAATCCAACGGAAGCCGTTCCAATCGAAATCGACTTGCCAAAGCGATTTGTTATCCAGATAGAATTTATTCAATGCCCGCGAATATTCCTGCATGTGCTTATGCATTTCGTATTGCTCGACGAGGTGCCAATCCAATTCGGCGTCTTCGTTCCACTCAATGAACTGCGCGAACTCGCCGCCCATGAACAGAAGCTTTTTGCCGGGATGTGCCATCCAATAGCCGAAGAAACCTCTCAAGCCCGCAAACTTTTGCCAATAATCGCCGGGCATTTTTTCAATCAAAGAGCATTTGCCGTGAACAACTTCATCATGACTTAGCGGCAAGATAAAATTTTCCGCGAAGGCGTACATGAACGAGAAGGTAACTTTGTCGTGATTCCACTTGCGATAAATCGGGTCGAGGCTCACGTAGTCAAGCATGTCGTTCATCCAACCCATGTTCCATTTGTAGTTGAAGCCCATGCCGCCCATGTAAACGGGTTTTGAGATAAGCGGCCATGAAGTTGATTCTTCCGCCATCATCAACGCTTGAGGATGATATTTGAAAACGGTCTCGTTGAGCTTTTTCAGAAATTCGACTGCCTCAAGATTGCCGGTGTCGCCGTAGCGATTCGGTGTCCACTCACCATCTTCGCGTCCGAAGTTAAGATACAACATATTTGCCACGCCGTCAATCCTCAATCCGTCAATATGAAATTCTTCGAACCAGAAAAGCGCGTTTGAAATTAAAAAGCTTTGAACTTCGGTGCGCCCGTAGTCGAAATTAATCGTTCCCCAGCCGCGATTTTCCGAAAGTTGAGGATTGTCGGATTCGTAGAGATTGACGCCGTCGAATTCGCGCAAGCCTTGATCGTCTCTGCAGAAGTGACCGGGCACCCAATCCATTATGACGCCGATTCCGTTTTTGTGCGCGGTCTCGACGAGGTAACGAAAATCATTCGGCTCGCCGTAACGACTTGTCACCGCGAAGTAGCCCGTCGTTTGATAGCCCCAAGAATTGTCAAGCGGGTGTTCCGTCAAAGGCATGAACTCAATATGCGTGTAATTCATTTCCTTGACGTATTTAATCAAGCGGTCGGCAAGCTCGCGGTAAGTCAAATAATCTTTGCCGTTGCGTTTCCAAGAACCCGCATGAACTTCATAAATCAGCATCGGGCGCGAATAGGACGATTGCCTTTTTTTGAGCTTTTGCCATTCGTAATCTTGCCAAGCGTAATTTTCGAGGTTGTAGAGTTTGGAGGCGGTATTCGGACGTTTCTCGGCGTAGAAGCCGTAGGGGTCGTCCTTGAGAATATGAGCCTTGCCGTGTTGAGGCAGAATTGCGTATTTGTAAAGGTCGCCTTGCTTGAGTCCCTCGATAAAAGTTTCCCAAATCTCGCCGTCTTCGAGGCGAATCATGCGATTAACGCGCGTGTCCCAGTTGTTGAAGTCGCCGACGACGCTGACCGATTTGGCATGAGGAGCCCACACCGCGAAGCGTACACCTTTCTTGCCGTCGCGTTCGATAAAGTGCGCGCCGAGCATTTCGTAAGCGTGATAATTCGTGCCTTGATGGAAAAGATAAAGCCCATATTCGTTGAGGTTGGAAGTTTTCATTTACCGCCCTCCTTTTTTAATGCGTAATTCGTAATGCGTAATGCGCAATTATTTTTTCATTACGCATTGCGCATTTCGCATTCCTCATTGAATTTTACACGGCTTGATATTCCAAATTTCGGCGGCGTATTCGTCGATTGTCCTGTCGGAAGAAAATCTGCCGGAGTTTGCGATGTTCATTGCTGCCGAACGGAGCCAGCCCTGTTTGTCGGCGTAGCGTGCATAAATTTCGCTGTGCGCGTCGATATAGGCGTTGAAGTCCTTCAAGATAAAGAATTCGTCGCCGCCTTGAATCAGATAATCGCGGATAGATTGGAAGTTGCCGTAGGTGCCGTCGATTAATTTATCTACGACGAGGCGCGCATTGGGATTGCCGGTGTATTCGTTCCAAGCGGAGTAAGTTCCGTTTTCGTAGTAAGCCAAAACTTCGCCCGCCTTGAGCCCGAAGATAACGATGTTGTCGTCACCGACTGCCTCACGAATTTCAACGTTCGCGCCGTCGAGAGTGCCCAAGGTTATCGCGCCGTTCATCATGAATTTCATATTGCCGGTGCCCGACGCTTCTTTTGACGCTGTAGAAATTTGTTCGCTGACATCCGCCGCAGGATAGACAATCTCACCGATAGACACGCCGAAATTTTCAATGAAGACGACTTTCAAGCGATTGTCAATGGATTTATCGTTGTTGATTTTGTCGGCAATGGCATTGATAAGCCGAATCGTTTCTTTTGCAATGTAGTAGCCCGCTGCCGCCTTGCCGCCGAAAAGATAAGTCGTCGGAAGCGGCTTGTAGCTCGGATCATTTTTTATTTTATCGTATTGCCAAATAATATGCAAGGCGTTCATGAGTTGGCGTTTGTAGGAGTGAATGCGCTTGACTTGAATATCGAAAATCGTATTCGGGTCGAGTTCGATACCTTGATGTTTCTTGATGAAGTCGGCGAGCGCGGTCTTGCGAATCAACTTAATTTCGTCAAGTTCCTTTAAAACTTTTCTGTCGTCGACGGATTCGTTGAAGAGGTCAAGCTGTTCGGGGTGACGGTGCCAGACGCGGCTTCTTATTGTCCTGTCGATGAGGTCGGCAAGTTCGGGGTTGTTGCCCATGAGCCAGCGGCGGTGAGTTATGCCGTTGGTCTTGTTGTTGAACATGCGCGGCCAATATTCGTAGAAATCATGGAGCGTCGTGGATTTGAGAATATCGCTGTGAATTCTTGCGACGCCGTTGACCGAATGCGAGCCGACAATCGCGAGGCGTGCCATGTGGACTTCGCCGCCCTCGATAATCGACATTGCGCGGAGTTTTTCGACGTTGTTCGGATAGCGTGCCTTGACGTATTCGAGATGACGGCGATTTACTTCGTCAATAACCATGTAAATGCGCGGCAGAAGTGTCTTGAACATATCGACCGGCCATTTTTCCAAAGCTTCCGGCATAATCGTATGATTCGTGTAAGCGACAACGGCGCGGGTAATCGTCCAAGCCTCGCTCCACTCAAGCTCGTAATCGTCGACCAAAATCCTCATAAGTTCGGCGACGCAAAGAGCGGGATGCGTGTCGTTGATATGAATCGCAATTTTCTTGTCGAGTTCGCGAATGTTTCCGCCCGAACGAACGAAATGGCGAACGATGCTTTGCGTGCCTGCCGAAACGAGGAAGTACTCTTGAATCAGACGCATGCGCTTGCCTTCCGAAGAGCTGTCGTCGGGATAAAGATATTCGGTGATGCTTTCGACGAAGTTGCGATAATCATTCTTCGCTTTCAGTTGGTCATGCGTCAACATGCCGTAATCGGAAAAGTCGCGATTGACTTCGGCGTTCCAAAGTCTCAAGGTGTTTACGGTTTTGTTGTGGTAGCCGACAATCGGCACGTCGTAGGGGACAGCCATAACGGTCATTGCGTTTTCGTGCACGAGTTTCAACGACCCGTCGGGTTGCTCTTTCATGTAAGCGTTGCCGTTAAATTTGACGTTAATGGATTTGTCGGGCTTGCGATATTCCCACGCGAAGCCGTCGCGCAACCAGTTGTCGGGAATTTCAACCTGTTGCCCGCGAATAATTTTCTGTTCAAAAAGACCGTATTGATAGCGAATGCTGCAACCGTGACCGGGCAGACGATGTGCGGCAAGCGAATCGATAAAGCACGCCGCGAGCCTTCCGAGACCGCCGTTGCCCAAACCTGCGTCGGGCTCTTCCTCGTAGATGTCATCAAGATTCAAGTTGAGGTCTTCGAGGACTTCGCGGAACGCCTCGTCAATGCCGAGATTGATAAGATTCGCCTTGAGGAGTCTTCCCATCAAAAACTCAATCGAAAAATAGTAAACCTGCTTTTCCTGTCTGTCCATGTAGGCGCGATTGGTCTTTATCCAGTTTTCGGAAATAACCTGTTTGGCGACTGCCGCGACCGTCTTGTAAATTTCGTTCATGGGCAGTTCGTGAATATCGCGCCCGAACATGATATGCGCCGAGCTGATAAAGCGTGCCTTGAGAGTTTCTTTGAGTTTTTCGTACTCCTTGCTGTGTAAAGTTTTGTTTGTATCCTTTGCCAAGTGTATTCCTCCTTTGGTTGCGTTATTTTAAATGCTGTGGCATCTTTTGACTGCCATTTTATCAAACAGAAAAAAACTTGGCAACATTGATTATCGAATCATAATTAAAGAAAAGGCGAATTTTTACGCCAAGGCAACCCTCAGGTAAAAATCCGCCGACAATGTTCATTGGTTAAAGCTTGACGATTTTAAATTCTTGCTTTTTTCTTAACGATGTAAGGATAATTCTCCGCGCCTTTGAGCCAACGATTTTTGGTTATGATAACCTCTTTATCGCAGATGACGTTTTCGACGCGAGCACCCTCTTGAACGTCACAACGTTGCATGAGGATGGAATCTTTGACGACTGCGCCCTTGCCGACGATAACGCCGCGGAAGATTATGCTGTTTTCGACAGTGCCGCGAATTTCGCAACCGTTGGCGATAAGCGAATTTTTAACATTGGCAGTCTCTTTGTATTGAACGGGAACTTCGTCTTTAACCTTCGTGAAAATCGGACGGTCGTTGTTCATGAAGAGTTCTTCCCAAACTTCGGGCTTGAGGCAATCGCGGTTCGCAGCATAATATTCCATAGTGGAATTGATGTGTGCGACGTAGCCTTTATGTTGATAAGCACTGATTTTGAATTCGTGAGCATGACGAATCAAAGCGTCGAGGAGGAAGTCTTGACCGCCGCGTTCATAAGTCGAACGAACGAGATAAGCGAACGTCGGAACCGGCATGAGGTATGCGCCCATAACGTCCTTTTGTCCCTCTTTGATTGCGGGAACTTCGGCGAGGTCTGTGACAATACCGTTGGTGCTGGTTTCGATAACGACGCTCTTGCCCTCGCGGTCGACTTGAGCTTTGGAATAAACCATTGTAATATCCGCGCCGCTGTCCTTGTGGAACTTGAGCACGTCTTTAAAATCGATGTTGTAAATGTAGCTGGCGTTCGTCAAAAGGACGTATTGTCTGCCACTGAGTTCGGCAAAGTCGAGGTTGGCATAAATGTCTTTGAGGTCGCCTTTGCGCGAATCGTTATCGGGCAGAGCTGCGGGCAAGTAGGTCAAGCCGTCACGACGACGAGCCAAATCCCAATCTTTACCGGAGCGGATATGGTCGAGCACTGCGCGGGAGAAATCGGGCAGAAGAAGACCGACGACGCTCATGCCGGAATTTACCATGTTGGAAATTGCGAAGTCTACGAGACGATAGCGCCCCGCGAACGGCAGAGCCTCGACTGCACGAGTTGCCGCCAATTCTCTAATCAGACTGTTGCCTTCCTGAAGATTTATAATCCCCACTACTTGTTTCAATTCAAAGCACCTCCGAATTAATGCGTAATTCGTAATTCGTAATGCGCAATGATGACGTTTCTAATTTCGCATTACGCATTGCGCATTTCTAATTGCTTTAAGCGTTGACGACGGAGCCTTCGGGGACGACGAAAATCTCGCCCTCTTTGCCTTCGACTTTCGCACCGGCTTTAATGACGGCGTCTTGAGCGATAATCGCATAGTTGACGACCGCGCCTTCTTCGATAACCGCCGACGGAAGAACAACCGAATTGGTGACCTTCGCGCCTTTGCCGACGCGCACGCCTTGGAAGATAACGCACTTTTCGACTTCGCCTTCAATCTTCGCGCCTTCATTAATCATTGCCTGTTTGACGGAAGCATAAGGCCCGACGAAATGCGGAGGAAGTGACGGATTGGAAGAATAAACTTTTTGGTCGCCTTTGAGGTCGAAGGGCGGCTGGTCTTGGAGCAAGTCCATATTTGCCTGCCAGAGGCTCTCAATCGTTCCGACATCTTTCCAATAGCCGTCGAAAGCATAGGAGAACATGCGGGCACCGTCGGCGAGCATTTTCGGAATCAAGTCGTTGCCGAAGTCGTGAGTCGAATCTTCTTTCACGCCATCTTCTTCGAGATACTTTTTAAGGAAGGGTTTCGAGAAAATGTAGATACCCATTGAGGCGAGGTTGGATTTGGGTTCTTTCGGTTTTTCTTGGAATTCGGTAATGCGTCCGGTCTCTTTGTCGGTGACCATGATGCCGAAACGCGGAGCCTCTTCCCAAGAAACTTCAAAGACGCCGATTGTAACATCAGCGTTGTTATCCTTGTGAGCTTTGAGCATCCAAGAATAATCCATTGTGTAAATATGGTCGCCGGACAGAATCAGTACGTAGTCGGGGTCGGCGAGGTCGATAAAGTTAAGGTTCTGATAAATGGCGTCTGCCGTGCCGCGATACCAGTCCGCGCCTTTTTCGCGAGCATAAGGAGGAAGAATAAAAACGCCGCCGCCCGTGCGGTCGAGATCCCACGAGCTGCCGCTGCCGAGATAGTTATGGAGTTCGAGCGGCTTATATTGAGTAAGCACGCCAACTTTTTCAATACCCGAATTTGCACAGTTAGAAAGCGGGAAGTCGATAATGCGATACTTTCCGCCGAACGGAACTGCCGGCTTCGCAACGGTTTTCGTCAAGGCCTTGAGGCGGCTGCCCTGCCCGCCGGCCAATATCATTGCCAAGCACTCTGTCTTTCTCATAGAATAATCCCCCCTGAACGAAATACAATGCCTCCAAACTTCCGAAGCAACGCTTCATTGGCAAAGCATTTCTACGCGCTACAAGTTTTTCCTGCCAAAAATTTCAGAAAAATTTTTCACAGAAAAAAAAATCCTCGCCGAGAATTTTCAGCGAGGAAAAATTTTTTTACATTGCCTTGATAAATTGATAAGAGTTTAACGGCACGCCCTGCGCCTCCGACAAAAATTCCAAGCCGTTGAGGAAATCTCTGTTCGGGACAAAGCCCGCTTGAATCAGTGCTTGATAAGGGAAGTTCGGCAACATGATGAAGAAAACTTTTTTGCCTTGAGAATTTTTCATGGCGTCGATTAATTTTTGGAGCGACGTTTGGTTTTCGGCGAGGATAATTTCTTCGTCGTCACGAATCGAGAAAAATTTTTTAAGTCCGTCAACATCACGAGGCGGCGTGAAAAAAGCGCGAGTTTTCCCGCTCAGTATCGCCGAAAGATTCACCATTGATTGTTTCAAGCTGACGTGCAAATTTTGAACGCCCGTATAAAGTCGCCTGATTGTCTCCTCGTCGAACCACGGCGTCTTCATGAAATATTTGAGCCACAAGCCGTTTAAAGGATCCTTTTCGTCCAATCCGTATCCGACGCCTCCGTCGCTTCCCGCATAGTGATAAATCACGTTACGAATATTTAAATTTCTTCCCGAAAGTTTTTCGTCGCTTGTAAATTGGTCAAAGTTCACGGGCAGCTTCAAATAATTTTTTGAAAAAAGATAATTCCAGATGTCTTGGTCGAAACAGTTGCATTGAGGATGTTCGCCACGCCATTTGATGCCGCTCATAATAAATTCTTCCGCCTCACGCAAATAATTTAAATTCATTACGAACAAGCCGGCATTGAAGTAATCTTCGTATGAAACATATTTCGCGTTCAGCAAATATTTTTGAGCGGCATTGTAATTTTTGTAAGAAATAAAATCTGCGATCATTTCGGGGACGGCGGCAAGAGGTTTGTCGTCAAGTTCAATCCGCCAAAGTTTATTTATGTCAAGATTGACCATCATATCCGAATCAAGATAAATGCATTTGGCAATATAATTGGAGAGAATTTGCGGGATAAGCAAGCGATAAAACGCGCCGACAGTAACTCGCGAATTTCTCACGGTCGGCACAAGCTCAATCAGTTTGTTAATCTTATCCGGGCAAAGCTCTTCGACGTTATAAAATTTCACGCTCTGATTGTAGCGGCCGGTGAGATAAATAAATTTTTCGCGGTTGTCTTGTGTCAAGGTGTTGTCGTGAAGGATATGCACCGTGACGTTCGAGGAGGTGTTTTCAAAAATGGAAAGCATTGCCGTACCCGTGAACTTTGCATAACGCCCTGTCTTGTCGTGAAGACCGAAGCAAACATGAATCATAAAAATCACTCCTTATATTCCTTGAATGAACGGATAAGAATTAAGAGGCACGCCTTGCGCCTCCGACAAAAATTCCAAGCCGTTGAGGAAATCTCTGTTCGGGACAAAGCCCGCTTGAATCAGTGCTTGATAAGGGAAGTTCGGCAACATGATGAAGAAAACTTTTTTGCCTTGAGAATTTTTCATGGCGTCGATTAATTTTTGGAGCGACGTTTGGTTTTCGGCGAGGATAATTTCTTCGTCGTCACGAATCGAGAAAAATTTTTTAAGTCCGTCAACATCACGAGGCGGCGTGAAAAAAGCGCGAGTTTTCCCGCTCAGTATCGCCGAAAGATTCACCATTGATTGTTTCAAGCTGACGTGCAAATTTTGAACGCCCGTATAAAGTCGCCTGATTGTCTCCTCGTCGAACCACGGCGTCTTCATGAAATATTTCATCCACAGGCGATTGAACGAATCATTTATGTTCAGCAGAATACCATAACCGAACGTGCCGCTCAAGTAATGATAAATTTTTTGCTCCACTTGCTTTTCGGAACGCCTGCGTGCATCTCGAATAAAGGTGTTAAACTTCATTGGCAAATGTAAACTTTGAGTTGAAAAACAATAATTTAAAAAGTCTTGGTCAATATTGGAGAATTGCGGATACTTGACTATAAATTTTATTCCTTCCATTATGACGGATTCTTTTTCATGCAAAATGTTTAAATTCATAAGCAATACGCCGGCATTAAAATAATTTTCCTCTTTTACATAGCCTTCGCGACAGAGAGCAATCATCTTTTGCGCATCAACGCCGTTAGAAATTTCGGTAACAGCCGCCAAAGGTTTGTCGTCAAGCTCCATTCGCCAAAGCTCGGCTATATTCAAATTGACGATTATATCCGAATCAAGATAAATAACTTTTGTAATCTCCGGTAAAAGAAGTTGCGGAATCAGCAGACGATACATTGTCCCAATGCCAAAAGGCAAAGTTTTTATTGCAGGAATGCGTTCCCAAAAATAAGCAATCTTGTCAGCGCAAAGCTCTTCAACATTATAAAACTTGACGAGTTGATGATATTCCCCGGCGAGGTAAATAAATTTTTCGCGGTTGTCTTGCGTCAAGGTGTTGTCGTGAAGGAGATGGATTGTAACATTCGAATTGGTGTTTTCAAAGAGGGAAAGGATCGTCGTCCCCGTGAACTTTGCATAACGCCCTGTCTTGTCGTGAAGACCGAAGCAAACATGAATCATAAAAATCACTCCTTATATTCCTTGAATGAACGGATAAGAATTAAGAGGCACGCCTTGCGCCTCCGACAAAAATTCCAAGCCGTTGAGGAAATCTCTGTTCGGGACAAAGCCCGCTTGAATCAGTGCTTGATAAGGGAAGTTCGGCAACATGATGAAGAAAACTTTTTTGCCTTGAGAATTTTTCATGGCGTCGATTAATTTTTGGAGCGACGTTTGGTTTTCGGCGAGGATAATTTCTTCGTCGTCACGAATCGAGAAAAATTTTTTAAGTCCGTCAACATCACGAGGCGGCGTGAAAAAAGCGCGAGTTTTCCCGCTCAGTATCGCCGAAAGATTCACCATTGATTGTTTCAAGCTGACGTGCAAATTTTGAACGCCCGTATAAAGTCGCCTGATTGTCTCCTCGTCGAACCACGGCGTCTTCATGAAATATTTGAGCCACAAGCCGTTTAAAGGATCCTTTTCGTCCAATCCGTATCCGACGCCTCCGTCGCTTCCCGCATAGTGATAAATCACGTTACGAATATTTAAATTTCTTCCCGAAAGTTTTTCGTCGCTTGTAAATTGGTCAAAGTTCACGGGCAGCTTCAAATAATTTTTTGAAAAAAGATAATTCCAGATGTCTTGGTCGAAACAGTTGCATTGAGGATGTTCGCCACGCCATTTGATGCCGCTCATAATAAATTCTTCCGCCTCACGCAAATAATTTAAATTCATTACGAACAAGCCGGCATTGAAGTAATCTTCGTATGAAACATATTTCGCGTTCAGCAAATATTTTTGAGCGGCATTGTAATTTTTGTAAGAAATAAAATCTGCGATCATTTCGGGGACGGCGGCAAGAGGTTTGTCGTCAAGTTCAATCCGCCAAAGTTTATTTATGTCAAGATTGACCATCATATCCGAATCAAGATAAATGCATTTGGCAATATAATTGGAGAGAATTTGCGGGATAAGCAAGCGATAAAACGCGCCGACAGTAACTCGCGAATTTCTCACGGTCGGCACAAGCTCAATCAGTTTGTTAATCTTATCCGGGCAAAGCTCTTCGACGTTATAAAATTTCACGCTCTGATTGTAGCGGCCGGTGAGATAAATAAATTTTTCGCGGTTGTCTTGTGTCAAGGTGTTGTCGTGAAGGATATGCACCGTGACGTTCGAGGAGGTGTTTTCAAAAATGGAAAGCATTGCCGTACCCGTGAACTTTGCATAACGCCCTGTCTTGTCGTGAAGACCGAAGCAAACATGAATCATAAAAATCATTCCTTCTATCAAGTTGAATCGCTATGAAAAAATTCAACAGCTTATTTAATTCATTTCAACAATACTGGTGGTCGAGGTGAATTATCGCGCGGTCGTCGGAATGCAATTCAATCAACCGCCGCTGAAATTCTTTCCGAAGTTCGCGGTCAGTCATCATGAAATTAAACGGCACTGCCACATCGAAAATTAATTTCCTGCCCGATTTATACGGCACAACGCGAAAATCATGCATGGTAAGCCGCGAATCAATATCGTACAAAATTTTTTCGGCAAGGGCTCTGTGTTCGTCAAAAGCCGCGTCGCCTTGAATGACCGGGTCGACGTGAAGAGTCGCGGAAATTTGAAACGTCGATTGAAGTTTTCTTTCGAGCCTGTCGATAATTTCATGCGCCTCCAAAAGTTTCAACGTCGCGGGCATTTCGACATGCATCGAAACAAAAATTCTCCTCGCGCCGTAGCTGTGGATAATCAAGTCGTGGACGCCCAAAACTTCGGGCGCGTCCGTGACGATTTTTTTTATGCCGTCGATTAAATCTTGATCGGGCTTGTCGCCGAGCAGCGGATTTAAAATTTCTTTCAGCGATTGGAAGCCGCCGCGCAAGATAAACGCCGAAATAAAAATTCCCGCGCCGCCGTCAATGTTTATTCCGAATTTCATGTAGACGCCGACGGAAATTATCACGACGCCGGTCGCGAGGCAATCGGTGAAGCTGTCGAGAGCCGCCGCGTCAATCGCCGCCGAATTTATTTTCCGAGCCGAGTGTCGATAAAAAATTCCCAGAAAAAATTTCGCCGCAACCGTCAAACTCAACACGAGCAAAGTAATTCGGTCGACGTTCAAATTTTCGGGCGTGATAATTTTTTCGACGGAGGAATAAAAAAGATTCGCGCCGACAAGAATCATCGCCGCCGCAATGAAAAGCCCCGCCAAATATTCCGCACGCCCGTGCCCGAACGGATGTTCCTCATCGGCAGGCTTCGCGGCTATCTTGAAACCCGCAAGCATTACGGCAGAAGTGCCCGCGTCAGAGAGGTTGTTGAAGGCATCGGCAACAATCGAAATCGCGCCGCTCAAGAGCCCGACAATCAGCTTGACGCAACTCAAAAGCAGATTGAGGAAAATCCCGACGGCACTCACGAATTGCCCGAAGCCCTCGCGTGTCGAGAGGTTAAAAAATTTTTTCACAGTGCTTTAATGAAATTGTATTCGAGGCGCGGCTGTTGATATTGTTTCTGCGTCACGAATAAAAATCCGTTCACGAAGTCTTCAAATTCTTTGAAGCCGTTGCGAACCAATTCATCTTTGAACGGAGGATAAAACGGCACGAAGATAAAAAACATTGTCTTGCCGTGTTGAGACTTCATCTTTGATAAAAGTTTCTTCAAGGAAGTGTCGTCAACCATTTCGATAAATTTTTCGTCTTCGCGGACGGCAAAAAGAGCTTTGACGAAATTTATTCCGTTCGGCTCAATGCAAAAGGTGCGGCGACGACCGGCATAAACTTTCATGAGCCACTGTGTCAACTCAATCCTTTGGTCGATAGTGTTATCGATTTCTCTGCCCATGTTGTGAAAAACTTCGGCGTTTGACCAAGGCGTCTTTGAAAAATTTTCCAGCCACAATTTGTTGTAAACGTCATAGGAATTCAAACCGATACAGCGACCGGCATAGTGATAAATTTTTTTCGCAACGGGCGCACGTCTCAGGCGTTCCGCGTCCGAAAAAGAATCGAACTTCTGCTCAAGTCTGAAATAATTTTCGGAAAAGGCGGCGTTCAAAATATCTTGGTCAAAACATTCGCAAGCGGGATTGTTCGTCAAAAAATTCACGCCTTCATACAAAAAATTTTCGTCGAGTTTGTCGAGGTCTAAAATCATCACGCCCGCGCAAAAATAATTTTCCTTCCGAACGCGCCCCGTGTTGATTAAAAATTTATTCGCCACCATGTTGTTGAAAGTTGCTTCGACTTCGGGGACGGCAGCCACCGTAAATTTTCCCAAGTCTTGCCGCCAAAGCTCGGCGATGTCAAGATTAACGATTATATCGGCGTCAAGATAAATTATTCGGTTGATGCCTTGCCTTGAAAGAATCTTCTTCGCCAGCAGACGATAAAAAGTTCCTATGCTGAAGCGCGAGGCAAAAACCGTTGCAAGCTTTTCGTTAAGGAGATTGATTTCGTTCGCGCAAAGAGCGGCGACGTTGTGGAAGTTCACGCGTTGACCGTAGCAACCCGCGAGGTAAGAAAATTTATCGCGATTATCGGCAGTCAAGGTCGGGTCGTGAAGAATATGAATCGTCACGGGCGCGGAAGTGTTTTCAAAGATAGAAGCCATTGTCGTGCCGGCGAATTTGGAATAGTGCCCGTCGGCGTCATGAAGTCCGAAGCAAACATGAATCATTTAAACCCCTCCAATATTTTTTTGAGCGCGTCAAGCAGGCGCAGATTTTCTTTTCGTGAACGAATTGCCGAACGCAGATAAGTTTCGTCGAGCCCGGCAAAGTTCGCGCAACTCCTCAACAAAATTTTTTCGCGGCGCAGTTCGTTTAAAATTTTATCGGCGTTTTCGTGTCGAAACAAAATAAAATTCACGGTCGGAGGAAAAATTTTTATGCCGCTCATTTTTTCGAGACGAGCAACGAAAAATTTTTTCTCAAGCTCAAGCCAAGCGCGAGTCCGTTTTAAAAAATTTTCGTCGTCGAGAGCCGCAACGCCCGCCTTCTGCGCGAGAAAGTTCACGTTCCAAACGTCCTTGCACAAATTCAATCGAGTTGCCAAATTTTCTTCGACGACGGCAAAACCCAAACGCAAGCCCGGTATCGCGAAAATTTTCGTGAGCGATTGCACGACAGAAATTTTTTCCGAAACAAATTTTCTGACCGATTCGACTTCGAGAAAATCGATAAAGGATTCGTCGACGATAACGCTTGCGACTTCGGCGAGGCTCAAAATTTTTTCGGGCGCGAGCAAATTTCCCGTCGGGTTGTTCGGGCGACCGATTATCACGCAGTCGGCGGCAGTCACTTCCAACTTGTCAACGTCAAGCGAAAAATTTTCCTCCGCGCTTGTAAAAAAATATTTCACTTCGCAACCGCCGGCACGAGCCGCCCGCTCATATTCGGAAAAACTCGGCACGGGAATCACGACACGAGCAGGGCGAAGCGCATTGAAGTACAGATAAAAAAATTCCGCCGCGCCGTTGAGCAAGACAAGATTTTTTTCGGGCACGTCGTAACGATTTGAAATTGCGCGTTTGAGTTCGGAGGCGTTCGGGTCGGGATAATTCACGACGCCGCGCAGATTGTCAGTCAACGTTTGAAAAATTTTTTCCGATAAGCCGAGCGGATTGATATTCGCGCTAAAGTCGAGCCAATCGCCCGCCAAACCTTTTGCGTCGTAAATTTGCCCGCCGTGAGCGTAGCGATCCAAAATCTTCCCTCCAAAAATTTTTCCGCCATTATATCACGTCGAGGCACGTAAAAAAAATTTTTGTTATTCTGTTTGGTGCATGATATAATCGCCGCATTGATTTTGCAAAAAATTTTTCGGCGGTGATTCAAATGATTGTGGAAATTATCAGCGTCGGCACCGAAATTTTAATGGGCAACATCGTCAACACGAACGCGCAATATTTGGCAAAGCGGCTGGCTCATCTCGGCTTGGATTGTCATTTTCAAACGGTCGTCGGCGACAATCCCGCGAGGATAAAATCTGCGTTGGATGTTGCCTATTCGAGAGCGGACACCGTGATTATGACGGGCGGGCTCGGCCCCACGAAAGACGACTTGACAAAAGAAATGCTCATGGAATATTTCGGCAAGGTTCCGATTGTCGACGCGAAGGTTTTAAATTTTTTGGAGGAGCGGGCAAAGGCTCGCGGCTTCGGGAAACTTTCCGACGGCATGAAAAAGCAGGCGATTGTTCCCGCCGATTCTCTGATTCTTTACAATCATCACGGCACCGCGCCCGGCTGTGTCATGGAACGCGACGGAAAAATTTGTATCCTCTTGCCCGGTCCTCCTCACGAAATGCAACCGATGTTCGAGGAATGTTGTGAGCTTTATCTCAACGGCAAGAGCGATAAAATTTTGGTATCGATTATTATCAAATGCCTAAGCAAATTCGACGCGCCGATTTCAATCGTCGGGGAGTCGCCCGTTGCCGACAGACTTGCCGAACTTCTTGACGGCGTTAATCCGACCGTTGCCACCTACGCAAAAGAGGACGGTTGTATCGTTCGAGTGACGGCAGCTGCAGAAAATCACGAGGCGGCTTTGAAAATTTTAAATCCCGTCGTCGAGGCTTGCAAAGAACGTATCGGCGAGGCTTACATAAAATTTGTCAAAGAAGATACAGATTAGCTGTTAGAGCGTGTTTGTGAAATCGAAACGCAACGGTGAGTGAAAACCCGGCCGTCACGGATG
>CAMVAG010000017.1 GCA_947165405.1 uncultured Selenomonadales bacterium | reverse complement strand
CTTTGAGTGATTCATCGTAGTTGGGCACGAAGTCGACAGTTTCCTTTTCAATGTCTTGCAACATCAGCTCGGAAATTTTCGACATGCGGACTTCGGTATAACGCATGGCAGCGGCGGGGTCTCCGTCGACAGAGCCGAAGTTTCCGTGACCGTCGGCAAGCTGATAGCGCATGGAAAAATCTTGCGCCATACGAACAATCGCATCGTAAACGGAAGTGTCGCCGTGCGGATGATATTTACCCAAGACTTCACCGACGATGCGCGCAGATTTTTTATAAGGCTTGCCGCTCGTCATGCCCGCCTCTTGCATTGCGTAAAGAATCCTTCTGTGCACGGGCTTCAAGCCGTCGCGAACGTCCGGCAAAGCGCGCGAAACGATAACCGACATTGCATAATCTATGTAAGAAAATTTCATCTCGTGTTCGAGATTGACGGGGACAATCTTCCCCTGTCCAAAGTTCAATTCTTCCACACTCTCACCTCATTTTAGCTTTGACGCGGAAATTATAACACCGGCAAAAAGAAAAGTCTAACTTCCCAAAAAAATCATAATCAACGCGCCGATAAAAAGCACGACGCTGAAACTGTGCAAGCCGTTTTGAACCGCGCGATTGTTTTTGCCGGCGAGGGCTCCGATAAGCGGGCGCAACAAAAAAATCAACAGCGCACTTGAAAGAAAGAAGAGCGGCTTGTCACCTTCGGCGAGGCTGTAGACGAGCATGACGGCAGAAATTGCAACGCCACTTGTCTCCGCGTGCGAAAGTTTCATTTTTAATTTTGTTTCGTGCGGCAAAGATTTTTTCTTGTCCTCTTTGGCTTGAGTTTCACTGTCGATAAAATTTTTGCTGTGGAAAGTTTTCGGGCGCGTCTCCTTTTCGAGAGAAATTTTTTCCGCGTAAAGGTCTTCGTCTTCCGAAGTCTCTTCCGAATAAAGTTCGTCGTCGTTGAAATTTTTTTTGTCCATCTCAATCCTTGCACTTACAGAAGGCTTGCGGCACAAGCAAATATTTCTTGGCATAAATCAAAGCTTGGAACATAAATTCCGTAAGACCGCCCTCAAAATTTATTTTATGTTGCATCAAAAATTCCCGATTAAAAATTTTCGTCGCAAGCCGATTGTTCAGCTTGCCTTGTAACCAAAATGCGGCGCGGTTTTGTTTGGTCTCTTCAAAGAAAATCGGAGCATTAATCTCAAATTTAAGCGCGTCGTCGAAAATAAATTTATCGTCTTTCAAATGCCCCGCGAAGTGAATCACGTCCGCCTTTAAATTGATTGCAAGTTGCGCGATATTGTCCAATGCACTGGCTGTGAGAAACGAATCGGCATCTTTGAACAAAATATATTCGCCCGCCGCCTTTTGCAAGCCGAGATTGAAAGCGTCGAGTTCGGAACCGCCGGGATAATTTATAACTTGAAAATTTGTCGGCAAGTTCGGAGCATCGACACGCGAGCCGCAGTTGACAACAATCAATTCAAAGTCGGGAAATCTTTGCGCAAAAATATTTTGGAGGCATGCGTTGAGTTTCCTGACATCTTCAACCAACATAATTACGGAAAGATACGGCTTGAAGTCGGCAGCCTCCCGAATCAAAATCTCAAGCACGGCGGGATATTTTTCAATGACTTGCCGAAGCTGAATATCGTTTTTACCTTCGCCGACATTTTTTGCGCCTAAAGTCTCGTTACCAAGTTCTCTGTCAATGTCGACGTAAATCAATTTACTTTGCGCGGCGATCGGAATTACAATCTTCGTGCCGTTGAGAACCGTCATTGCCCAAAACCAAATGTCATCGGCAGAAGGCGAAAGATTCATAAAGAGTTCACGTCTTAAAACGTCGTGATATAAAATTTTTTTTTGAATAAAACTCCCGCTCCGCTCGTAAAAAAATTTCTTTGAGTAAAGGATACCGCCCGCGCCCGTGAAGAAATTACTATACCGTTTCGGGGGGGGGGTAATACAAGTTTTTATTTCAAATTGCCATAGCTTGTAAGGAAACAGATTTCCGCGTGTGTCGAGCCGAATGCGATGAGCTCGGTGAGCAATGACACAGTCGGGATTTTTCAAATGCTCTTCGTAAAGAACCTTGAGCCAATCGGGATGATAGAAAATGTCGTCGTCCGCCGTGACGATGATGGCGTCGGGATATTTTTCCAGCGCGGGAATCAATTTCTTATACGAACTCAAATTTTCGCACCAATCAATCGTCAAACCGAACTTTTGAAGCTCCAACAAATCACGCGGCAAATTTTTTTCGCGTTGAGGAAAAGAATCCTCGTCAAGCCACAAAATCAATTTGTCGGGCGGAAAAGTTTGATTGAGCAGAGAATAAATCGTGTACTTCACGTAATCGATTCGCTTGTCGTAAGAGGTCAGCGACACGATAACTTCTTCTGCACGCGGCGAACGATTGAGTCCGATAAATTTTTTCGCGGTTATGAGCGCATTAACTTCCTCTTTGTCAATGCCGAGAAGTCCTCGCTTTTCAATGAGTTTCAAAGTTATTACCTCCGTAAAATTTTTTAATCGCCTCGACCAAGCCGCCAATCGTAAATTCTTTCGCGACAACCGCAGCCGTCACGTCGAAACTTTTCAAAGTTTGCGCGGTTATAGTTCCGATTGCGGCGGACGGAATTTTTTTCAACCGGTCGACGCCGTAAGCCGCGACGAAATTTTTGACGGTCGAGGAACTTGTGAACGTTATCAAGTCAATCGAATCGAAATCAATCTGCGCGGCGACTTCGGGCAAAGTTTTGTAAGCAGGAACGACTTCGACCTCCGCGCCGAAATTTTTAAGAGCGTCGGGCAAAACATCACGAGCATCCTCCGCCCTTGCCAACAAAATTTTTTTCCCGCCGACGAAATTTTTCAAAGCCTCCGCCAAACTTTCCGAGACAAAATCTTTCGGCACGACATCGGCGATTATTCCAAAGGTCAAAAGTTTTTCTGCCGTCGCCGAACCGATTGCCGCAACTTTATTTAAAGCCCTCGCGTCAAGCCCGTGAACTTTGAGCCGCTCAAAAAATTTTTCGACGCCGTTGACACTCGTGAAGATTATCCAATCGAAGCCGCGCAGATTTTTTATCGCCGCGTCAAGCAAGCTGAAATTATCGGAAGGCGCGACGATTTTTATTGTCGGGCATTCGACGACCTCCGCGCCAAAATTTTTCAACGCGCTTGAAAGTTTCGAGGCTTGAGCACGTGCCCGCGTCACCAAAAATTTTTTCCCGAATAAAATTTTTTTCTCAAACCAATTGAGTTGTTCGCGCAGCTTGACGACTTCACCGACGACGAAAATTGCGGGCGGCGAAATTTTTGCGTTCGGAATTTCTGCAAGCGTCGTGACGATAACTTTTTGATTCGGCTTTGTCCCCCAGCGAATCAATGCGGCGGGCGTATCGGGTGCTCGTCCGTGTTCGATGAGTTTCATGACGATTTGCGGCAAGTTCGCGACGCCCATCAAAAAAATCAGCGTGTCGACCGCCGTCGAAATTTTTTCCCAATCGATTGTCGATTCGGGCTTGGTCGGGTCTTCGTGACCGGTGACGACCGCAAAGCTCGTTGCAACACCGCGATGAGTGACGGGGATTCCGGCATAGGCAGGGACGGCAATCGCGCTCGTGACGCCGGGCACAATTTCAAACGGCAAATTATTTTCGCGAAGATAAAGAGCCTCCTCGCCGCCGCGCCCGAAGACAAACGGGTCGCCGCCTTTGAGCCGCACGACGATTTTATTTTGCCGAGCCTCCTCGACAAGCAGTTGATTTATTTCCGTCTGCTTGAGTGTGTGCTTGCCCGCCTCTTTTCCGACGTAAATTTTTTTCGCGCCGGCACAAAAATTTAAAATCGTGTCGTCGGCAAGTCTGTCGTAAATCACAACGTCCGCCGCCGATAAAACTTCACAAGCTTTGAGCGTCAAAAGTCCCGCGTCGCCCGGCCCCGCTCCGACAAGATAAACCATTTCCAATCCTCCGAGAATTTTTCAGTGATTATATTTCGCACGGAAAATTTTTTCAACGCCAAAAAAAACTTCAGCGCATTTTCTTTGACTGCCATAAAAAATTTTGCTAAAGTGTATAATAAAATCCTCTTTGAAAGGAGAATTGTTGTGTTTAAAGATTTAACGCGCAGAGACTTCATCAAGGCAACCTCAATGACGGCGTTGGCAATGACGGTTCCGATTAACGTGTTCGCGGCGGATAATTGCACCGTGAAAACTCGTTACGGAACTTTTAACGGCTTTGTCGACAAACAAGGCGTGAAAACGTGGCTTGGCATTCCCTACGCTCAACCGCCCGTTAAAAATTTGCGTTGGCAGGCTCCTCAACCGTTAAAATCGTCCGATAAAACTTTCGACGCAAAAAAATTCGGTTTCGCGGCTATGCAATCGGTTGACGAAAGAGAAACTGCTTCAATAAGACCGCAAAGCGAAGATTGTTTGACTTTAAACATTTGGAGACGCAGCGAAAAGAAAAATTTGCCCGTCATGGTGTTCATACCCGGCGGCGGCTTTCAAACCGGCGGAAGCAGTGATATACGCTATCACGGAAGTAATTTTGCGGCGGCAAATGATGTCGTTTTAGTCACGATTAACTATCGGCTGAACGTTTTCGGCTTTCTGAATCTCGCAAGCATTGATTCTGCCTTCGAGGACAGCGGTTATCTCGGAATTAAAGATCAAGTCGCGGCTTTGAAGTGGGTCAAGGAAAATATCGCGGCATTCGGCGGCAACCCCGACAACATTACAATTTTCGGGCAAAGTGCCGGCTCAACTTCCGTTATGTTGCTTACAATTACTCCTGCGGCGAAAAATCTTTTCCAAAAGGCAATTCCGCAGTCAGGGCATTTGGGGCTTTACAATACTCCCGAAGAATCAGCCAAAGTTGCAGAAATTTTTATGGAAATGAGCGGCGCAAAAACGATTGGCGACCTTATGAAAAAATCTTCCGCCGAACTTATAAACATTTACGAAAAAGTTAACAGTCTTAATCTTGATACTTCGCTTTTGAATTATATGCCGACTTGCGACGGAAAATTTATTCCCGGTGACCCTTTTAAGGCGTTAAAAGACGGCGGCGCACGCGAAATCAAATTTTTAACAGGTACGACTTCAGATGAATGGTGTTTTTGGCTGTCATACACCGGATATAAATTTTTTGAGACTTTGCGAGCAAATTCGCGGTTCGTCCTGGCTAAATACAATGGAACGGCTACTCCTGAGGAAATTTATCGCAAATGGCTTGAAAATCGTCCCGATACCGAAGAAAACTACATTAATTTCGTAAATAATGCGGATTGGCGCGTCGGGCAGGAAGTGGCGGCTGAATATCAATCAAAATTCAATGATGTGTACTATTATTTGTTCACCGAGAGTGCAGACGATAAATTGCGTTCTTATCATGGTATTGACTTGGTTTATACCTTCAATCTGCCGGACAAAAATTTTAATCCGAATCCCGCGCCGAATCTTGTCAAACAAGTTCAAACGTCGTGGGCGGCATTTGCGGCGACGGGCAACCCGAACAATGAATTTATTCCTCACTGGGAAAAATATTCCGTCAACAATCGCCAAACAATGGAGCTGAACTCAAAAGGTTGTGTCTGCCATAAAGATTTGAACACGGATAATTTAAATTCCTTGCGCTACGTTTACGAAAACTAAACAAAAGCCCTTCGGCGAGCATCGGAGGGTTTTTGCAATTAGGAATTGGGAATTGGGAATGATAAGAGAGCTTGCAAGAAAATTGGCGGCGAATTTTCAATTGGAAGAGCGCGGGCTCTATGATTTAAATCTCAACACGATTAAAAATTATATTTCAGCCTGCGACATTAAGTCGGCAGCCGAAACATTTGGCAGACGCATTTTACGGCTTGAGTGCAGGAAAATTTAAACGATTGAAGAAAATATTGGCACAAAAAAATTTTTGGGGGGTCTTCAAATGATTATCGGCGTATCGAAGGAAATCAAGAACAATGAAAATCGCGTCGGCTTGACACCCGCAGGAGCAGAGGCACTCGTCAAGGCGGGTCATAAAGTTTTAATCGAACAAAGCGCGGGTATCGGCAGCGGCTTCGAGGACAAAGATTATTCGGCGGTCGGCGCGGAAATCATCGCTGACAAGAAAAAAATTTTCGACGCGGCGGAGATGATTATCAAGGTAAAAGAGCCGCTCGAATCCGAATACGAACTTTTTCACGAAGGACAAATTCTTTTCACGTATCTGCACCTCGCGCCCGAACCCGCTCTTACAAAAGCTCTGCTTGATAAAAAAGTTACGGGCATTGCTTATGAGACGGTCGTCGGTCGTGACGGAAAAAGTTTGCCTTTGCTCGCGCCAATGAGTGAAATCGCGGGGCGCATGTCGATTCAACTCGGCGCACAATTTTTGGAAAGTCAATACGGCGGCAGCGGCATTCTTCTCGGCGGCGTGAGCGGTGTCGCGGCGGGTCAAGTCGTAATTATCGGCGGTGGTGTCGTCGGCACGAACGCGGCCAAAATCGCGCTCGGCATGAGGGCTCGCGTCACGATTATCGATTTGTCGATTGAACGCCTCCGCTATCTTGATGACATCTTCGGCGGCAAAGTCTGCACCGTCATGAGCAACAGCTACAACATTTCGCAATGGACTCGTCAAGCCGATTTGCTTATCGGCGCGGTGTTGGTTCCCGGCGCGAAGACTCCTCAACTCGTCACGGAAGAAATGGTTAAGAACATGAAACGCGGCTCGGTTATCGTCGACGTTGCGATTGACCAAGGCGGCTCCATTGCCACTTGCGATAAAGTCACAACGCACAGCAACCCGACTTTTGTAAAGCACGGCGTGATTCATTATTCCGTTGCCAATATTCCCGGCGCGGTTGCAAGAACTTCGACGCTCGCCCTCACGAACGCAACCTTGCCTTACGCTTTGAGAATTGCCGGCAAAGGTTGGAAGGCGGCTTGCCAAGAGGACGCGGGGCTTGCCAAAGGACTCAACACTATCGGCGGCAAACTCACCAACAAGAATGTCGCGGAGGCACTCGGTCTCGAATTCGTCGACTATGCAAAATTCATCGGCTGAAAAATTTTTACGATAACCAACTCGGTAGCAAGGTCTTCGGATTAAACTGCCGATTTTTTTTCGAGGAAATGAACTGCAAAAATTTATACCTTAGAGCTTTGACGTTGACGATAATTCTTTTCGCAAGCATGATAATCGCCATCGGCTTCGGCTCGATTGAAATTGAAACTTCCGCCGTAATAAATGAAGTCGCAACTTTTCTGCAAGGCAACAAAACCGATTCGCCGAACTCAATGATAATTTTCGATATCCGAATCCCAAGAATTTTATTCGCGGCGATAAGCGGAGCGATTTTGTCTTTGACGGGCATGCTCATGCAAACGGTCTCTCAAAATTATTTGGCTGACCCGTATATCTTGGGCGTGTCGTCGGGCGCGGGCATGGGCGCGGTCTTTTGCATTATCACCGGCGTCGCTCAAGTCTTTGCTCCTTACGGCGTCTACGTCGGAGCATTTTTGGGCGCGGCACTTGCAACCGTTATCGTTGTTCGAATTGCCGGCACAAGCAACAGCCCGATTAAACTCGTGCTTATCGGCATGGGAATATCGGCTTTGTTTTCGGCGTTCACGATGTTGGAAATTTACGGCTCGAAAAACGAGGCGCAAGTCCGCAGCGCAATGTTTTGGCTCATGGGCAGTTTCAGCGGAATACAATGGGCAATGATACCGATTGCGTTCACGGTGATGTTTGCGCTGATAATTTTTATTTGGCTCTTTCGTCACGAATTGGACTTGATACTTTTGGGCAGAGAAGAGGCTCAACACTTGGGCTTATCGACGACGCGCATGCAACAAGCGGTCGTTTTAATTTCGTCACTTGCGATAGCCGTCACGGTTTCAATCGCGGGAATAATCGGCTTTATCGGCTTGGTCATTCCTCACATTGCAAGATTTATCGGCGAATCGAGGCACGCGGTCATGTTGTGGTTCACGAGCTTAATCGGAGCGGTCGTAATGGTTTGGGCTGACGTAATTGCGCGTTCGCTTTTCAAGCCCGAAGAAGTTCCGATTGGAATTTTGACGGCGTGTCTCGGTGCGCCGATATTCATGCAGATTATCAATCGGCAATACAAGGATTCATGATGAACATTATCGAAGTCAAAAATTTATCTTGGGCGATTGACGGGAAAAAAATTTTGGACAACGTCAACGCGACTTTTGCCGAAGGAAAAATCACGGCGATAATCGGCGCGAACGGTTCCGGCAAATCGACGCTCATGTCATTTCTTTCAAAGACGCGGCGCAGTTCAAATGCCGTTTACTTCAAAGGACAAGACGTTGATAAAATTTCTGCGGAGCATTACGCGCTTGAAGTGTCGGTCTTGCCTCAACGTCAAAAGATGATTGCCGATTTCCGCGTTAAAGATGTCGTGACAATGGGTCGCTTTCCTTACAAAAAAAAATTCCGCGATTACACGGACGAGGACAGGCGCATTGCTCGAAAGGCTATGGAGAGCGTCGGGATTATCGATATGGCGGAAAGAAAGTTGAGCCAAATGTCCGGCGGCGAAATTCAACGCGTACTGATTGCAAAGGCTTTGGCGCAGGAGCCGGAATTAATTTTAATGGACGAGCCGACAAATCATTTGGACGTTAAGTACAAGCTTGCGCTGATGAAAACGTTGCAATCATACGGCAAAACGGTTATAATCGTCCTGCATGACTTATCGCTTGCGATTCAATATTGCGACGAGGTCATCGTAATGATTGCGGGTCGAGTATTGACTCAAGGCAATGCGAAAGAAATTATGCAACCCGATTTATTGGAAAAGATATTCGGCGTGCCCTTCGTGAAGTTCGAACGCGAGGGACGCACGTATATAGGTTATTAGCTGTTAGCTGTTAGAAAAATCCTGACAGCTGAAAGCTAAAAGCTGACACTACGAAATGTATGAGCAAAATTTCAAAAATCGGAGGCAGTTTTTATGAAGAAAAGTTTTTGGAAAAAGGGCATTGTAATAGGAATGTCGACAATCGCTCTTACATTAGGTCTGACGGGTTGCGGAGAAAATCCGCCGCCTCAACCTGCAGCAACCTCTGAAGTCTCTTGGACAGAAATGCTCGACGGGCAACAAGTCACAGCCAAAGTCGACAAGGCACCGACGCGGGCAATTTCAATGTCGCAGGCAACAACGGAAATGATGTTGGCACTCGGTCTCGAAGACAAAATGGTCGGCACGGCAATGAAGGAAGAAGAAATTTATCCTCCGTTGCAAGCCGCCTACGACAAAGTAAAAGTGCTCGCCGAAAAGTGGCCGTCATACGAAACTTTCATGGCGGAAAATCCTGACTTCGCAACCGGCTGGGAAGTTCCTTTCACCAAGCGCGGAATTCCCGCCGAAAGAATCACTTCGCAAGGCGTGCCGATTTTCATTCCCTCCTCCATGCAAAAGCTTGACGCCGATTTGGATACCGTCTTCGAGGACATGATTAAATACGGCGAAATTTTTGGTGTCACGGACAAGGCAAAAGCTTGGGTCGATTCGCAAAAGAAAATGTTGGACGGCGTTCAAAGCAAGATTAAAGATTTGCCGCGCAAGAAAATTTTTGTCTACGACTCCAGCGACGGGCAACCCTTCACGGCGTTCAAAGGCTACACGACAAATATTTTGAAACTCATCGGCGCGGATAACGTCATGGAAAATGCCGGCGTCGATAAAACTTGGGCGGCTACGAGTTGGGAAAGCGTCGTAGCGGCCGACCCCGAATACATAATCATCGCCGACTACAGCAACGGCGTCCGCAATGACGAGGATTTTCAAGAGAAGGTCGCAACGATTAAAAACAATCCTCAACTTCAAAACGTGACTGCCGTCCGCGAAAATCATTTTGTCAAAGTCAAGCTCTCCGAAATTACGCCCGGCGTCCGCACCGTCGAATCACTGCAGAGGCTTGCCGAAGAAATTCACGGCGTCAAAATCGATTGACATTGTCCAAATTGAAATTCGGAATAAAATTTTTATCGGCGGTCTTGCCGATTTGCACGAAACAATTTTTTATGCCAAGCTGCGCCGCGTGTTCGACGACGGAATCATATTCAAAGGTCGTCAACGTGCGGCTTATTTTTTTGAAGTCGGCGGCTCGATAAATCGGCGTGTACTGATTCATGAGGCTGATAAAAATTTCGTCGCCGAAAGTCTCGTAAAGCCAATCGATAATCTTCCCGGCGTCGCGTCTGTGATTCGGCAAAACCAAATGGCGAACGATAACCCCGCGAATCATTTTATCGCCGTCAAATTTTGCAGAGCCGACAAGTTCAAACATTTTCTTTATCGAGGCACTTGCAATCGAAAAATAATTCGGCGCGCTTGAAAAATTTTTTGCGGGCTCGTCATCGAAATATTTCAAGTCGGGCAGAAAAATATCGACACGCCCGCGCAGAAATTCAAGCGTCTCAAGATTTTCGTAAGCGTTCGAATTCCAAACAATCGGCAAAGTCAAGCCGCGTTCCTTTGCAAGGTCAATCGCCGCACAAATTTTATCGGTGTAATGCGTCGGCGTGACCAATTCGATATTCGCCGCGCCGCGTTTCTGTTGTTCGATAAAAATTTCTGCAAGCCGCTCAATCGAAATTTCCTCGCCGAAACCTCCTTGACTGATTGAAAAATTTTGGCAGTAGACGCATCTCAAATTGCAGTGCGAAAAAAAAATAGTGCCCGCTCCCCGTTCGCCGACAAGACACGGCTCTTCCCATTCATGCAAGCTCACCAAAGCCACGCGCAAATTTTCTCCTGCCTTGCAAAAGCCGAAACGATTCACGCGGTCGACTCGGCAGCGTCGCGGACAAAGTTCACATGCCTCCATAAAATTTCCTCCTCACTAATTTTAGTGATTATAAAAAAATCATTCCCAATTCCTCATTCCCAATTTCCAATTGTTAAAATATGCTGCTCGTGCTATAATGTGTCAAGCAATAATTTGAGGGCGGATAAAAATGTTTTTGGAAGAACGACAGGCAAAAATTTTAGAGATGTTGGAACGCGACGGAAAAGTCTTGGTAAAAGAGCTGGCAGAAATTTTCAGCGTGACAGAAGATTCGATACGCAAAGATTTAAGCTCGCTGGAACTCGACGGGAAATTAAAACGGACTTACGGCGGGGCAGTGTCCATAGAAGAAAAACTTCAAATGACCGAAGCTCAACGGCGCAGGATTTCCGACGTGGAGGCAAAAAGAAAAATCGCCGCCGCTGTCATCAAGTTAATCAATCCGCAAGATTTGATTTACTTGGACATCTCGACGATAAGCATTGCCGTCGCGCAGATTCTGGAAAAGACAGAAACAAATTACAAAATTCTCACGAACATGATTGACGTGTTGGTCATGCTCGCCCGCAACCCGAAGATAAATCTTTTCTTCGCCGGCGGACAGATTAATCAAAGCCGCGACGGTTTCTCGGACGTTTTGAATTTGGAATTCATTTCGAACTTTCGCCCGGACATTTCGTTTATCGGGGCAAGCGGCGTCGACATCAAAAAAAATTCGTTGAGCACTCGCAATGCGGCGGACGGTATTCAAAAGGCGCGAATGATTGAATGCAGCAAAAATTCTTATGTGATTGCCGAATCGCGGAAAATCGGCGTCGAAGGCAATTACAGCTTTGCCACTCTCGATAAAGTCACGGGAATCATCACCGAAGCCAAACTTCCCGAAAATCTTTCGGCAGCGGCAGAAAAATTGGACGTGAAAATTATTTCGGCAGAGTGAAGCATGAATTAATAAAAAAACCTCCCGTCAAAATTTAGGCGGGAGATTTTTTTTATTCGGTGTCAAAATTTATTTCAGAACGAAAACGGTAACGTTGCGTCGACCGAAATCCATCGCTTGCCAATAATCCTCCATGCACAAATCGATTTTGTAGCCGTAAATCGCGCCACCGGTATCCGCCGCCAAAGCCTCGCCGTAGCCGGGAATGTAAACTCTGGTGCCGAGCGGAATTACATCGGGGTCGACTGCCACAACGCCGTAAGTTGCACGAATGCCTGTTGCCGTGATTCCTGCCCCGTTGCCGTCGGTTGGGAGGTAAGCCGTCGCCTCCATGCCCAAGACTTGAGTATAAGGCACGTAGCCGTTCGGCGTCTCAACCAAATCTTCGGGCGGAGTCGGTGGTTCCTCGTCGAGGGCGTTTAAGTCTTTGCCAAGAGAATTTTCAATGGCTTGAGCGAGAGCGCGAGTCATTTCGTCGTCTTCGCTGACTTTAATTCTTCCGTTTTCGCCAACTGCAATCGCTGTCGGTTCTGCGCTCGTCTCTTCGACTTCCTCAACTTCTTCAACTTCAATCGGTTGAATCTTCGGGAATTCGACATTTTCGGTAAAGCCCGTGTTAATCATCGCGAAACCCGCGAGCATGAGAGTGAGCGCGCATTTTCTTTTAATCGTCTCAAGTGTCTTGAATATTTTTCGCTTCATCATTCCGCCGCCTGACGCAACATCCTGTCGCGTCCCAAGCAGGACGACTGCCTTAGTCGCCTCTTTGCTTCGGAGCAGCTGTTCCCCCTTTCAAAAATAAAACAAAATAACAAAACTAAAAACCGCCGCGTATGATACTTCGCGACGGTTGATTTGTCAAGTTTGTTAAGTCAAATTCATTGTTTCTTCCTGTTTGTCATTGTTCATTATTGTTTTAAAAAAGTCACGGGGAAAGTGAAGTACGTATCGGGATAGGGTTCGTTCTCCAGCGTGAAGTGCCACCATTCCGAGTAAAGAGGCTTGAAGCCGTGCTTAACCATGGCGTCACGAAGAATCATTCTGTTCTTGAATTGTTGCTTGGTAATTTTTTTGTAATCGGGATGAGATTTTTCGCCGAAGTAATCGAACGTGCCGCCCATGTCAAGTTCCTTGCCGGTCTTCATGTCAAAGAGCGTCAAGTCGACCGTCGAGCCGCGAGAGTGTCCCGACTTTTCCATTATGTAATCTTCGGGGAACAGACGTTCCTTGCCGATTTCGGGATAGAAATATTTTTTCATGCGCTTATCGCCGGTGTCCTTCGCCCAGCGAACAAAATGGTCAACGGCTTTTTGCGGACGATAGGCGTCGTAAATTTTCAAGCGATAACCCATTTTCATAACGTCGTCGGAAACTTTTTTGAGAGCCTCCGCCGCCTCGCGTGTCAAGAGCGCGCAAGGCATTTCGTAGCCGTCAATTTTTTCTCCGACAAAATTATAAGTTGAGTAGTAACGAATCTCTTGGATAATATCGGGAATGAATTCGCCCAAGACGACGAAGCCCGACGAGTCATCGGGCGATAAAGATTTTTGAGCCTGCGCGGGCGTGACGAACAACATCATCACCAACAACAAGCCCGTTAAAATTTTTCCGAACCTCAAATTAAATCATCCTTTCAAAAAAACTTTTCGGTGTCAACACCGCGTCGATTTTAAAATCATGAGCCTCAAGCGGCAAGTTGTCGACAAGCTGAAAGTCATAGGCGAGGGCGATTTTTTTTGCGTTGACGGCAAGCGGCAAAAATCTGTCGTAGTAGCCGCCGCCCAAGCCCAAACGTCCTCCGCTCAAATCGAACGCCGCGCCCGGCACAATCACGCAATCAATCTTTTCGGGCGCGATAAAATTTTGATTCTGCTTGACGGTCGGGATATTGAATTCGCCAAGCTCCAATGCGTCGAAATTTGGGACTTCAACAGCTTTCATTATGCCCTTGCCGAAGATAAAAGGTATCGTCAAAAATTTTTTATCGGTGAAGCACGCGGCGAACAATTCATTGAGTTGAAGTTCGTCGGGCGTCGAGGCATATGCCATGATAATTTTTGCCTCGCGATAAATTTTCGTCGCCAAAAATTTTTTAATCAGCTCGTGACTTATTCGGTCGCGTTCGTCGTGAGGAATTGTCTTCCGCTCGGATAAAAACTTTCGCCGCAAAATTTTTTTCTGCGCCTTAAGCTGAAACATTTTTGCGTTCCCTGTAAGCTTTGCGCGCCTCGTTCAAAGACATTTTGTTTGCTCCGCCGCGATAATCGGGATGATTGAATTGATAATCGTCATCTTCCCAGCCGCACACGTCGCAAATATCAAATTCATGATTAGCTTCAACCAACCCCTCGCCACAGCAAGGGCAAGGAACTAAATTTTCATTCGCAACCGCCATGTTCAATATCCTCCTTTTTGCGCGTCTCATAATAATTCAATCCGTCGTCAGGCTTAAACATGGTGAAAATTCCTTTAATCGGACGACCCTTAACGAAATCATTTGTAACTTTGTCATAGCGAATAAGAACGCCAACTTTATCAACATGCCCCAAAATATTTCCGCCGACAGGTGATTCAATCAGCTCAAGGGCACGCTGTTCGTATTGCAACAAAGTAAATTCGGGATACTGTTCGCCATGGTCACGCCAATGGTTATTCAGTGATTGTTTACTTTTGAAACCGCGAACAATAAATTTATTTGCGCCGGAAGGAGAGATTATCATTTATCAAGACCTTTCGTATCTTCCGCCACGCCGTTAATCGCCGTCCTCGCAACTTCAACATCAACCCGCTCGGCAATGTTCAAAGTGACAACGTCGTCTGTCAGCTTGACAATCGTGCCGTAAATGCCGCCCAGAGTTATCACGCGGTTGCCGACCTTCAAAGCGGACAACATCTTATTGCGTTCGTCGTGCGCTCTCTTTTGCGGGCGATAGAGCAGGAAATAAAAAATCAAAACCATTAAAATTATCGGAGCGAAATTTGCAACCATCGCTGTCATTTCATCCATTTAAAAATTTTCCTCCCTCATAAAGTGTAAAAAAATTTTCTCGAAACTCGGTGAACTTGTCGGCAAGAATCGCCTCGCGCATGTCAGCCGTGAATCGTTGCAGATAACGCAGGTTGTGCAAGGCAAGAAGTCTCAAGCCGAAAATTTCATCGGTGCGGACGAGGTGCCTGATATAAGCGCGGGTAAATTTGTTTCTGCAGGCGTAGCAATCGCAATTCTTTTCGAGCGGCTCAAAATCCTCCGTGAACTCTGCGTTCTTCATGACGAGTCTGCCGCGTGGTGAAGTCTGCGGATAAACCATTGCCATGCCGTTGCGAGCGACACGAGTCGGGAAAACACAATCGAACATGTCGACGCCGCGCAGGACACCTTCAATCAAGTGGTCGGGCGTGCCTACACCCATTAAATAACGCGCCTTGTCTTCGGGCAAGTGACGCGTCGAAATTTCCAACATGCGATACATAAGTTCACGAGGCTCACCGACACTCAAGCCTCCGACGGCACAACCGGCAAAGTCCATTGCGCCGATAACTTTTGCACTTTCCTCGCGAAGGTCTTCATACATTCCGCCTTGAACGATTCCGAAAATGCCCTGCTTGGGATTCGACGCCGCTTTTAAACTTCTTTCAGCCCAACGGTGTGTGCGTTCGGTCGAGGCTTTGGCGTAATCGTATTCGGCGGGATAGGGTATGCATTCGTCGAAAGCCATTGCAATATCCGAGCCGAGTTCTGATTGAGTCTCAATCGAAATTTCGGGCGAAAGAAATTTTTTCGAGCCGTCAATGTGCGAGCGGAAAGTCACTCCGTCTTCCGTGATTGTCCTCATGTCGCCGAGACTGAAAACTTGAAAGCCGCCGCTGTCAGTCAAAATGCCGTGTGTCCAATTCATGAACCTGTGCAAGCCGCCCGCCTGCTTTATCAGCTTTGAACCCGGTCGCAAAAATAAATGGTATGTGTTCGCCAAGATGACGCCCGCGCCCAAATTTTGTACCTCGTGCGGCGAAAGTGTTTTTACCGTCGCTTGAGTTCCGACCGGCATAAACAACGGCGTCAAAAATTTTCCGTGCGGCGTGTGCAAGATGCCTGCGCGGGCTCCCGTTGCTTTGTCTTTGTGAATCAATTCAAATGTTATTGCCGACATGAAGCCCGCTCCTTAGAAAATCCAAAGTTATTTTGTCAAAGCATCCCGCCTTACTTCTTCAGTCCGTTAAATTCTGCTTTCGATAAACATTGCGTCGCCGAAGGAAAAAAATCTGTAATGTTCCTCGACTGCCTCGCGATAAGCTTGCAAAATGAAATCTCTTCCGGCGAACGCGCTCACCAACATCAACAGCGTTGACTTCGGCAAATGAAAGTTGGTTATCAGCGCGTCGACGATTTTAAATTCGTAGCCGGGATAAATAAAAATTTTCGTTGAGCTTGAGCCGACCGAAACGGAATTTTTATCAATCGCCGCCGCCTCCAAAGTTCGAATTGAAGTTGTGCCGACCGCGATAACTCTTCCGCCGCGCTGTTTTGTTTCGTGAATCACGTCAGCCGTCTCTTGCGGTATCGAAAAAAATTCTTCGTGCATGGTGTGTTCTTCAATCGTTTCGACTTGAACGGGGCGGAAGGTTCCGAGCCCGACATGCAACGTCACGAAGCCGAGATTGACGCCGAAATTTTTAAGCTCTTGCATTTGCTCCTGCGTGAAATGAAGTCCGGCAGTAGGTGCTGCGGCAGAGCCTCGTTCGCGATTGTAAACCGTTTGATAACGTTCGCTGTCGTCAAGTTTTTCGTGAATGTAGGGCGGCAGAGGAGTTTCGCCGAGCCTGTCAAGAATTTCCTCGAAGACACCTTTGAATTTGAATTCGACGACGCGCCCGCCAAAATCCGTGCGCCCGATAACTTTGCAACTCAATTCATTGCCGAAAAAAATTTCTGCGCCCTCCGTGATTTTCCTGCCGGGCTTTACTAAACTTTCCCAACAGGTGGCGTTCAATCGTCGAAGCAAAAAAATTTCTGCGCGGGCACCCGTCGATTTGCGTCCGATAAGCCGCGCAGGGATAACTCTTGTGTCGTTAAAGATGAGCGTATCGCCCGCCGTCAAAAATTTTTTCAAGTCGTAAAAATGTTCGTGTTCGATTGTCCGCCGCGCAGGGTCGAGCACCATCAGCCTTGAAAAATTTCGCGGCTCAATCGGTTTCTGCGCGATTAACTCTTCGGGCAAGTCGTAATCAAAATCGCTTAACAGCATTTTATTTTTGCGGTTTCCTTCCCAAATATTTTACTTCCAAATTTTCAAGCGTGCCGTCCATGCGAAGTTCGGCGAGGACAAAATTTATGTAGTTCAAAAATTCTTGGTCGCCCTTCTGCATGAGGATGCCGCAAGAGTGTTTTGTAAAAGGTTTGTCGGTCAGCGGCGCGGCAAGACGAGGCTCGCGTTTAATCCAGCTGAATGCCTCGACCGTCTCGGTTATCATGATGTCGGCTTTGCCTTCGGCGATTTGAATCGGAATGTCGGCGTTGTCCTCGTGAACGATGAGTTTTGCTTTCGGGAGGTTGGCGCGGGCAAATTTTTCGTTCGTGCCGCCGGGATTAATCATGATTCGGACAGTCGGCTTGTTGAGGTCGGCAACGCTCTTAAATTTTTTCGCATCGGTCTTGCGGCAGAGAATCGTTTTGCCAAAAAGTCCCTCGCCGTAAGCGTCACTCATCGCCATAACTTTTTCTCTTGCAAAGTTCCTCGAAATGCCGCAGAGCGCAATGTCAAACTTGCCCGCAAGACAATCGGCGGCAAGCGTCGGCCAAGTCGTCGGAACGTATTCAATCT
>CAMVAG010000016.1 GCA_947165405.1 uncultured Selenomonadales bacterium | reverse complement strand
ATTTTTTTGTGTTAAGGAGGTGTTTGGGCTGAAGAAAAAATTAATCGAAGTGGCACTGCCGCTTGACGTTATCAACAAGGCATCGGCGCGTGAAAAATCTATTCGACACGGACACCCCTCGACACTGCATCTTTGGTGGGCGCGGCGTCCGCTGGCAACGGCGCGGGCTGTTTTATTTGCGTCGCTGATTGATGACCCGTCCGAACATGAAGAAAAATTTCCGACGCCCGAAGCTCAACAAGCAGAGCGCGAACGTTTATTTAAAATCATTGGTGAGCTCGTCGAATGGGAGAACAGCGGCAACGAAGAAGTTTTCGACCGCGCTTATCTCGAAATAATAAAATGTGCAAGGGAGATGACTTCAACGAAAAAATTAATCGAAGTGGCACTGCCGCTTGACGTTATCAACAAGGCATCGGCGCGTGAAAAATCTATTCGACACGGACACCCCTCGACACTGCATCTTTGGTGGGCGCGGCGTCCGCTGGCAACGGCGCGGGCTGTTTTATTTGCGTCGCTGATTGATGACCCGTCCGAACATGAAGAAAAATTTCCGACGCCCGAAGCTCAACAAGCAGAGCGCGAACGTTTATTTAAAATCATTGGTGAGCTCGTCGAATGGGAGAACAGCGGCAACGAAAAAATTTTTGCCAAAGCATTTGACGAAATAAAAAAATCCGTCGGCGATGAACTGCCTGCAGTGTTTGACCCCTTCGCCGGAGGAGGTACGATTCCTCTTGAGGCTCAACGGCTCGGCTTGAAGGCGTTTGCTTCCGATTTGAATCCCGTCGCCGTCATGATTAACAAGGCGATGATTGAACTGCCCGCCAAGTTTAAAAATCAACCGCCCGTCAATCCCGACAAAGATTTACTCAACACGTGGCAAGGCGCGCAAGGTCTCGCCGACGATATTCTCTACTACGGCAAAATCTTGAAGGAAAAAGCTTTTGAGAAAATCGGCAAACTTTATCCGAAGGCTGACGGCAAAACCGTTATCGCGTGGCTTTGGGCGCGAACCGTCACTTGTTCCAATCCCGCTTGCCGACACAAAATGCCGCTCGTTCATTCCTTCAAGCTCTCGACCAAGCAAAATGTTTTCGTCAAGCCGATTGTCGACGGCGATAAAATTCGCTTTGAAATCTGCAACGGCTCCGACGCTCCCGAAGGCACCGTCAATCGCAACGGCGCACGCTGTCTTTTTTGCGGCGCGAATGTTCCCCTTGAGCACGTCCGCAACGAGGGCAAAGCCGGCAGATTGTCCGCGCAACTCATGGCGATTGTCGCTGAAGGTCAACACGGCAGAATTTATCTTGCGCCCGATGAACTTCACGAAAAAATTGCCGACGTCAAAAAGCCCGAAGGTTTTCCCGAAGGCGAACTGCCCGATAAAGCTCTGGGCTTCCGCGTTCAAGAATACGGCATAACCGAATGGAATCAACTTTTCACGAACAGACAGCTGACGGCTTTAACGACCTTCAGCGATTTAATTTCCGAAGTCAAAGACCAAGTGCAAGCTGACGGCGGCTCAAAAGATTATGCCGACGCCCTCGCCGTGTACTTGGCTTTTTTAGTTGATAGGTTTGCTGATAAATATTCTTCCTTTTGTATCTGGAATGCTCCCGGCGAAAAAGTCGAACACGTCTTTGGACGGCAAGCAATTTCAATGGTTTGGTATTATGCGGAGGCGAATCCTTTTTCAAAATCAAGCGGCTGCTTTGACAACATGCTTGACTGGATTTATAAAAGCGTCAAAGATTTGCCCGCGAAGATTGGCGGCGAAGTCAATCGGCACAGCGCGCTTGAAAAATTTTCGTTTGATAAAGTTATCGTTTCGACTGACCCGCCGTATTATGACAATATCGGCTACGCGAATTTGTCGGAATTTTTTTATGTGTGGATGCGTCGCCCGTTGAGGAATATTTATCCGCAACTTTTCGGGCGCATGACTTTTGGCAAAGACGAGGAACTTATCGCCGAGCCTGCCCGCTTCGACAACGACAAAACCGCCGCGAAAAATTTTTTTGAGGACGGAATGTTTAAGGCGTTGCAAAATATTTACGACGTTGCCCGCGAAGATTTTCCCGTCACGATTTATTACGCGTTCAAGCAAAAAGAATCCGATTCGGCTTCGACGGGCTGGGAGACAATGTTGACGGCTTTAATCCGCGCGGGTTTTCAAATCACGGCAACATTACCTGTACGAACAGAACGACCCGGACGAATGCGCGATAATGATTCAAATGCTTTGGCGTCGTCGATAGTGTTGGCTTGCCGGAAACGCCCGCCGGAAAATAATCTTTGCGACAAGAACGAATTTTTGCGCGAGCTCAAAGCGGAATTGCGAAGCGCGCTTGACAAAATGCAGCAGGCAAATATTGCGCCGGTGGACATGGCACAAGCGGCAATCGGTCCGGGCATCAGCGTCTATTCGCGCTACGAACGAATCACCGACATGAACGACAACGAGTTGAGTGTTCGCGACGCGCTGAAGATAATCAACGCCGAGCTGGACGAATATTTTAACGGACAAAGTCGGCGGCTTGATTCGGCAAGTCAATTTTGCGTCGAGCTGTTCACGCAGAACGCCTTCAACGCAATTCTTTTCGGCGCGGCAGATGTATTGGCACGTGCGAAAAATATTTCAGTCGACGGTCTTAAGGATTCGGGCGCGGTAATTTCCGGGCGCGGAATAGTGCAACTTAAATCCCGTGACGAAATTAATTTGCTTGACGAAAACAAACAGCTTGAAAAAGATTGGATTAAAAATCTTGTCGAGGCAAATTGCGCGTGGCTTTGGGTTCAGAGCCTCGTAAAAGTTTTCGGCGAGTTGGGCATTGTCGGTTGCGGCGAATTGCTTGCGAAGTTTGACGGCGACACCGAATCGCTGAAGAATTTGGCTTATCGGCTTTACAACATTTGCGAGAAAAAGAATTGGGCGAAAGAAGGCACCGTCTATAACGAGCTTGTTGTCGAGTGGCAAGACATTTTGAGCAAGCGCGCCGAATTCATGCAAAGTAAACCGCCAAAGCCTGTGCAAACTACGTTTGAAGGCATGGAAACTTGAAAAAAAATAATCCCGTCAAGCGGCGGGATTTTTTATTGCGGCGGCGAAGAAATTTTTTGCGGAGGTGAAAAATATGAACGAAAAAAATCATTCGGATATCGGCAAGGCGATGCATTTTGTTTTGCGCCCGATGCTTGCGGCGTTCGTGCAACAAAAATTGGCGCGGCATTTCGGCGCGGATAATTGGTGGCGGCTCGGCGTTTTGGATGTGCTTTATCCCGAACAAAAAAGATTTTTGCCGACGGCGGGCACCTACGAAGAATTGACGAACGCATTGGACATGCAACTTTGCATTTTGCTGATAGAAATTCATTGGCGGGAAATATTTTCGGCGGGCTTGTCGCGCAATTATTTTAATTACGTCAGGGAGCTCAAAGGGATTCGCAATGCTTGGGCGCACGAGCCGGATTCATTCGACGACACGACGACGCGGCGAGCGTTTGACACTATGGCATTAATCAGCGAGGCATTCGACACGGAGACGACCGAACAGCTTCGGGCAATGTGGAACGCAAAACTCAATCGGCAATCCGAACCCGTCGAAGTCGTCAATAGGCGCGAAGAAATTTTCACGACGAAGAGCAATTTAAAATCTTGGCGCGACGTGATAGAGCCTCATCCCGACGTTGCACAAGGACGCTACAGGCAAGCAGAGTTTGCGGCGGATTTGGCGCAGGTCGTTCGCGGCGAAGGCAGCAGCGAATATATTAATCCCGTTGAATTTTTTTCGCGGACATATTTAACGGGCGGTCTGAAAAATCTTTTGGTCGAGGCATTGCGGCGATTGACTTCGGGCGACGGCGAACCCGTTATCCAGTTGAAAACATCCTTCGGCGGCGGCAAAACTCACAGCCTGCTTGCGTTGTATCATCTTTTCGGCGGCAAGATTCAAGCGGTGCAATCGTCTGCAGTCAGAGAAATTTTGGACGCCGCGAAAGTCGAATACTTGCCGAAAGTTCACACGGCGGTAATCGTCGGGACATGGACAAATCCGCTCAAGTCGACGCTTTGGGGCGAAATAGTTGCGCAGTTGTCACGCTCAACGGGCAAGCCCGAACTTTACGAACTGATTCGCGAAAACGATGAACAAAAAATTTCACCCGGCGTTGAGCTGCTGAAAAAAATTTTCGACGCGGCAAGTCCTTGCTTGATTTTGATAGATGAGTTGGTTGCCTACGGTCGAACACTCCAAAAAGGCGAAATTGACGGCGGAACGTTTGGAAATTTTTTGACGTTCATACAACAGCTGACGGAAGCGGCAAAGGCAAGCAAAAATTGTGCGGTCGTAGTTTCAATCCCCGAATCTGATGCGGAAGTCGGCGACGAGTTGGGTTGGCAAGTCCTTAAGCAAGTCGAGCATTATTTTGGGCGCATTGAATTTGTTTGGGAATCCGCCACGCCCGTCGAAGGTTATGAAATTGTTCGTCGAAGACTCTTCAAAGACTGCAATGACACTCAAGCGCGCGAGGAAACTTGTTCGGCGTTTTTCAGCATGTATATCAGCAACGCGAATGATTTTCCAAAAGAGAGCTGCCAAAATAATTATCGTGAGAAATTGCTTGCATGTTATCCGATTCACCCGAAGCTTTTTGCTTATCTTTACGAAAAGTGGACGAACCTTGAAGGTTTCCAAAAGACCCGCGGCGTTTTGCGTTTGATGGCAAATGTGATTCATTGCCTCTGGTCGCAAAATGACCAAAGCGCGTTGATTATGCCGGGAAATGTTCCGCTTGACTTTGCTCCCGTTCGTGCCGAATTGGCGAAATATTTCAAGGGAAATTGGGACGCGATAATCAATTCCGAAGTCGACGGCGACGAGTCAAAGCCTTATGAACTTGACGGCAACAATCCGCGTTTCGGAAGATTAAATGCGGCGCGAAAAATTTCACGGACGATTTTCATGGGCACCGCGCCGGGCAGTCGAAGAAACGAAATGAGCGGAATTGAAGAAAGCGAAATTCGGCTCGGCACGATTCAGCCGCAGGATTTTGAAAGCGTTGCCATATTCAACGACGCATTAACGAAACTTAAAGCGAATTTGTATTACCTCTACTCGCAAGGCACGCGGCTTTGGTTCGGTGTCAATCCGACGCTCCGCAAACTCGTCGACGATAAGCTTGCACAATTTTCGGATGATGATATTGATTATGAGATTGAACAGCGGCTTTGCAAATGGCGCAAGCCGTCATGGTTGGCAGTTCACCTTTGCCCGAAGACTTCAGCAGATGTTGCCGAAGAACAAAATGCGCGGCTCGTGATTCTTGCTCCGAAATATGAATTTGACGACAGGCAACCCGAAAATCCGGCATTAGTCTTCGCGAAAAGCATTTTAAACACTCGCGGGACGGTTCCCCGCAAATACAAAAATACATTGCTTTTTCTTGCGGCGGACAGCGAAAAATTATCTGTGCTGAAAAAAAACGTTCGTGAATTTAAAGCGTGGTCTGAAGTTATAAAAGAAGCCGACCAACTGAATCTCGACAGAGTTCAATTGGTCGACGCAAAAAGCAATCGCGATTCGGCGGAAAAAAATTTTTCCATAAAAATTTCTCAAGCATACTGCCAACTGTTTGCGCCTTACAATTTCGGAGAAGCCGACATGACTGTTTTGAAATGGTTCTTCGCGGAAACTGACTGCACAACCGAAGATAATATTTCAGCAACCGCCGAAAAATTTTTAAGCAATGAAATGTTGCTGAAGTCGCTCGGTCATGAAAAGCTGAAAAACCTGCTTGATAAATTTATTTGGCGCGAACGCGATGCCGTCAAATTAAATCAGCTTTGGGAATATTTCACGACTTACTATTACATGCCGCGTCTCACTGACAAAAACGTTTTACTTGAAACTGTTTGCAAAGGTGTCGCGGAAAAAACTTTTGCTTTGGCGGAAGACGAAGACTTAACTCACGAGCTTAAATTCGGCGATATATCTCTCAAAGAAATTTCGTCTGAAAATTTCTTAGTCAAAGCGTCTTTCGCTCAAGAGCAACTGAAAATTAAACCGCCTGACCCTCCCGAAAAAGAAAAGGGCGACGACGGAACCGACCCGCCGCCGCCGCCACCGCCGACGCTCTTGCCAAAACATTTTTCAATGGACGTGGAGTTGGATAAAACGAGATTGAATAGAAACTTCAACACCTGCATTGAAGAGGTAGCGTCTTATCTAATGCATCTTCCGAACAGTTCAACTTCAATTCGTCTTGTTGTCAACATTTCTGCACCGGAAGGAATTTCCGAAGAATTGAAGGAAGTCGTTTCAGGAAACTGCCAAATTCTCAAGATACAAAATTTTTACTTTGAAAATTAATCCGCGTGATTCAAAACAAAATGCGTGTCGCTCACTCGTTGCAGAGTGCACTTTTCATAATCAACGGTCTCGGAATTGTACGGCACAAGTTGCCTGCGTCTTTCGTAAGCAGGATTCGGTTGCGGCACCGCCGATAAAAGATTTTTCGTATAAGGATGCAGCGGGTTGGAAAAAATTTCTTTCGTCGTGCCCGTCTCGACCAGATAACCTTTGTGCAAGACGCCGATTCGCTCCGAAATGTATTTGACCATGCTCAAGTCGTGCGCGATGAAAAGATAAGCGCATTGCGTCTCGTCTTGGATGTCTTTCATCAGATTGACGACCTGCGCTTGAATCGAAACGTCCAACGCGGAAATGCATTCGTCGGCGATTATCAATTTCGGATTCATGACGAGGGCACGCGCTATCCCGACTCTTTGACGTTGACCGCCGGAAAATTGTTGCGGGTATCTTTCGGCATGAGCGGGACTCAATCCGACTTTCTTCAAAATCTCGCCGATTATCTCGTTGCGCTCTTTCAAGCTTGAGTACAGCTTAAATATGTCAAGCCCCTCGCCGATTATGTCTCCGATTTTTTTTGAAGGATTCAAACTCGACATCGGGTCTTGAAAAATCATCTGCATATTTTTTCGAAGCATTCGACGTGTTTTGTTGTCAAGCTTGCCCGAAATTTTGCTGCGATTAAAAATAATTTCTCCGTCCGTCGGGTCGTAAAGTCGAATAATCGTGCGCCCGATTGTCGTCTTGCCGCTGCCCGACTCTCCGACAAGCCCGAACGTTTCGCCGGGATAAATTTCAAACGAAACGCCGTTGACTGCTTTGACTGTGAACGAACGCGAAATTTTAAAATGCTGACAAAGATTTTTTACACGAAGCAAAGGATCATTCATAACCTGCCGCCTTTCTCGAACGCTGCAATCTCGATTTCAATTCAGCCGGCAAATCGACTTTCGGCGCGTCGGGATGCAAAAGCCACGTCGCGGCAAAATGAGTTTCCGAAATTTTGAAAAGCGGAGGAACTTCGCGCTCGTCTATCTTCATAGCGAATTTGTTTCGTGCGGCAAAGGCGTCGCCCTTCGGCTCGTGCAAAAGATTCGGCGGCGAACCCGGTATCGAATAAAGTCTGGCGTCGTCGGTTTCCAAGTCGGGCATTGCCGAAAGCAAACCCCATGTGTAAGGGTGGCGCGGGTCATAAAAAATTTCCTCGACCGTGCCGAACTCGATAATTTTTCCCGCGTACATCACGTTCACGAAATCGGCAACCTTCGCCACAACTCCCAAGTCATGCGTTATGTAAATCACCGACAAACCCATTTGCGCTTGCAGGTCTTTTATCAAGTCCAAAATTTTTGCTTGAATCGTGACATCAAGTGCCGTCGTCGGTTCGTCGCAGATTAAAATTTTCGGCTCGCAAGAAAGCGCAATGGCTATCACGACACGTTGACGCATGCCGCCCGAAAGTTGGTGCGGATAATTTTTTATGCGCTTCTCTGCGTCGACTATCCCGACCAATTTCAAAAGTTCGACGGCTCTTTGACGGGCGTCTGCTTTTGAAATTTTTTTGTGGAGGAACATCCCCTCCGTTATCTGGTCGCCGATTTGCATTGTCGGGTCGAGGCTCGTCATCGGGTCTTGAAACACCATCGCGATTTGCTGCCCGTTGATTTTTTGCCGCAAGTCTTTTTTCGATAAAGTCAGCAAGTCGAGGTTATCGTAAATGATTTCGCCGGAGTTAATGACGGCATTTGAATCGAGAAGCCCGGCAACCGCCTTCATGGTGACCGACTTCCCCGAACCGCTCTCGCCAACCAGCGCAACCGTTTTTCCAATCGGCAAAGAAAAATCAATGCCGCGTATCGCATGAATGTTGCCCGCGTTCGTGCGGAAGGTTATATCCAAATTTTTTATCGTGAGAATATTTTTTTCCATTACATGTCCTCAAGCTTGGGTGAAAGTGCCTCGCGTATACCGTCGCCGATTAAATTAAATCCCAACATCAAAATCGCCAACACGCAAATCGGCGGCAAAATCTGGTAAGGCAGAATCGTCACGTTGTTGAAGCCCGCCTCTATCAACGAGCCTATCGAACATTGCGGCAAGACAATTCCGACGCCGACGAAACTCAAAAATGCCTCTGTGAATATCGCTACGGGTATCGAAAACATAACTTGCGTGATTATCGGTCCCATTGTGTTCGGAAGAATTTGTTTGAAGATGATGTGGAAACTTCCCGCGCCGAGCGTCCGACTTGCAAGAACATATTCGCGCTCCTTCAACTTCAAACATTCCGCACGGGCGATTTTGCTCATGGGTATCCATTCGGTTATCAAAAGCGAGACGATAACAAGCCCGATTCCTTTTTCCATGAAGATTGCCAAAATCGAAATGATAACCAGCGTCGGAATGCTCCCGATTATTTCAATGAATCGCTGCAAGATGTTATCGACGGTGCCGCCGAAAAATCCCGAAATTAATCCGTAACTCATGCCGATAAGCATGTCAATGAAAATCGCCACGAACGCAATTATCAAGGAAACTCTTGCTCCTTGCCAGGTTCTCGTCCAAAGGTCGCGTCCCATATCGTCAGTGCCGAAAAGAAATGTTCGGTCGGAAAATAAATTTTGCGAATCGCCTCCGCCGAATTGCGGCGACAAACTCTTTGCCGTTATCTCCTTGCCGACTGAATCCGTGACCGAAATAATTTCTTGGTAGCCGTAGGAACTCACAAGCGGCGCAAAGACGGCGAAAACAATTATGACGGCGACGAGAACCAAACCCGTCACGGCAAAACGATTTTTCAAAAAATGAACAGCCACGCTCTTCCAATAGCCCTGCGAGGCAAAGTTGGTGTCGACAGTTATATCGCGGTCGGAAATAAATTCAAAATCGTCCGGCTCCGGTTTGTACATGCTCACCCTTCCTTTTTTGTCAAGCGAACTCGCGGATCGATTATCCCGTATAAAATATCCAACACGAGCATTGCAGCGATATACATTGCGGAAAAGACGATGCTCAATGCCAGAACGTAATTGTAATCGACGCCCTGCCCGGCTATCGCGTCAACCATCAATTTTCCGACACCGTTTATCCCGTAGATTTTTTCAATGACCATTGCGCCCGTCAACAAACTCACAACAAGCGGCGCGATAACCGTCACGATAGGAATCAGCGCGTTTCTCAAGACGTGTTTGCGAATCAGTTCAAAGCCGTAAAGTCCTTTTGCCTCCGCGAGCTTGACATAATCGCTGTTGATGACTTCGAGCATTTCATTGCGAGTGAAGCGGGCGATTGTCGAAATTGCAAACAAACTCAAAGACAGCGCGGGCATTATCGACGACATTAAAAAGTTCGACGGGTCGAAGAAATACGGGAAGAACGGAATTTTATACGAGAAAAAATATTGCAGGAAAATCATAAAGACATAGGACGGAATGCACACGCCCAAAATCGAAACGAGCGTACACAAGCCGTCCAAAAATTTTCCGCGATTGAGAGCCGCAACAATTCCTATCGCCAAGCCGACCGCCGTCCCGAACAAAATCGACAGCACGCCGATTTTAAACGAGTTAATCAAGCACGCCGTCAAAATCGGTTTAATCGGTGCGCCGTTGTAAAGTGAAGTGCCGTTGCCGAAACTGCCGCTCAACAACATCGACATGTAATTGACGAACTGCTCCAAAATCGGCTTGTTGAGTCCGAGCTCCTCGCGCTTCTGCAAAATCATTTCCGCGCTCATTCGTTCGACGGGGAACGGGTCGCCCGGCATGATTCGAATCAGCACGAACAGCACGAAAGTTATCGCCAACAAAGTCAGCGCGGACATCAAAATTCTTTTCGCTACGTACTTGGTCATTTGAGTTTCACATTCTTGAAGACGCGGTCGACGCCGGCAACGTGGAAATCAATTCCCGTAACGGAAGGCGAAATCAAAACGGCACTGTAGTCGGTGCAAAGCGGCGCGATAACTGCATTGTCGAGAAGAATTTTTTCGGCGTCGTAAAGTGCATTCCAGCGAGCAGAGTAATCGGAGGCAAGCGCACCCGTCGTGCAGTCGGAAATAATTTTGTCGTAGTCGGCGTTGCTCCAGTGCTCGGCAATCTCACAGCCCGAAGTTGTCCACAGCGTAAAGAAAGTCATCGGGTCGTCGTAATCGGGCTTCCAATCTGTCAAAGCCAAGTCGTAATTGTTCGAGGTGAGGTTGCTCAAGTATTCGGCTTTGGGCATGGGCTGAAGCTTAATCGTCACGCCCGGCAAATTCTCTTCGACCTGCGACTTAATCGCCTGCACAACTTTTGTTGCAGAATCGCCGTCGTTGGAGTAAATCAAATTCAGTTCAAAATTTTCCTTGCCGAGTTCGCTTTGAGCTTTCTTCAAAAAGTTTTGCGCCTTGTCGACGTTGAAACCCACAACGTCAGAAAATTTCTTTTGGTCTTCGGAGAAAAATTTTCCGGTCTCGGCATTGGGCGCGAATTCGACGGGCACTGCGGTGTAAGTTGCCTTCGCGCCGCTCATGATATAATTTTCGACGAGAGATTCGCGGTCAATCGCATTTGAAATCGCAAGCCGAAGATTGACATTTGAGAGTGCGCCCGCATGATGATTTTTCGGGTCTTGGTTGAAGGAAAGATATTGAAGAATGCCCGACGGGAAAGTTTGCAAATTCTTGGAAAGTTCGGCGTCCTTCTTGACGTGTTCGACTTGGTTGCCGCCGATTCCCACGAGCGAAAGAGTGCCGTTCTTGAAGGAAGTCAGCGCGTTGTCGGAAGAGGAAACAATTTGATATTCCCACTTGTCGAGAGAAATTTGCGCGGCGTTCCAGTAAGAATCATTTTTCTTGAGTTTGATGTTGGCGGTGCCGGGAATGTAGCTTTCAAGCACAAACGCGCCGTTCGACAAAAAAGTTTCGGGGCTCGTGCCGTAGCTGCCTTCCTCAAGTGAGTTATAAAATTTTTCGTTAATCGGATAGAAAGTCGCGAAGGTCATAAGCGACGGGAAAAACGGAACGGGCGCATCCAATTCGACGACAAAAGTTTTCGCGTCGGGCGCACTCACTCCCAACGTCATCGGGTCGGCACCTTTAATGACGGCGTCGGCATTTTTCACGCAAGCAACCGTGTTGCCCATGATGTAGGAATATTCCTCCGCCTTTTGGCAATGACGCCGCCAAGCGAAAACAAAATCGTCAGCAGTCACGGGGTCGCCGTTTGCCCATTTCGCCTCGCGCAAGTGGAAAGTATAAGTCTTGCCGTCTTCGGACACGTCGTAGCTTTCGGCAAGCGCGGGAATCGCTTTGCCTTCGGAGTCGAGTTGCATCAAGCCGTCAATGCAATCGGCAATCACTTCAAAAGAGGCAACATCGGTGGCGTTCGCGCTGTCGAGTGAAACGACATTTGAGCCGAGCATGACGCTCAATTTTCCGTCGCCGGCAGAATCGGAACCGCCGCCGCAACCCGTGAAAATCATCGTCACGAGCAGCAAGACAGCCATAAAAATTTTTTTCATCTTACAATCCCTTCCTCAATAAAGAAATGCTGATAATCCTTTTCGTCGTCCCAACAGTTGCCGCCCCAAATGAAACCGTGCGCCGCGAAAAGTTTGCAACACAAATCATCTTCCGTTATCTTGTACGGAAAATTTTTCGCGCGGTCTTCGAAGTCGGCAGAGTTGTCGGGCGCGATAATTTTTTTGCCGTCGACGGTTTTGATATACGGATTGTAAAGCGGATTGATGTCGACCGCCAACCCGTAGCCGTGCAGAGAAATTCTGTTCGTGAAAGAAACGTAACGAAAATTAAAACACGAAGAATTATTGTCGCGCATGGAAAGTTCATCGTCGGCGTCGTATTCGTCAATCAAGCGAATTTTTTCAATCGGATAGCTCGCCTCGAAAAGCTTCTCGAAAATTTCAATCAACGGCGCAGCGATTCGCTTGTTGCAAATCAATTCGCCTTCCAAAGTTTTGTCGCTCAAATCTTTGTGCAAAACGTGCAGATACCTCAAATCTTCCAAAGGCAACGGACAATTTTTTTTGTAAGACTTGCCATCAATCCTCGCAAAAATTTTTCCGTCAATCTCCGAAATGTAAAACGACTTATCCAAAAAATCGATACCTCCCTGAAAATTTTCTGATATAATAACAAAGCAGTTAAAAGAATGTCAAGGATAAGGGGCGCGGCGAAAATGTCGATTGAAAAATTAAATTACGAGTTGGAAAATATGATTGGCGACAGCGGAATAAAAGTGCCCGGGCTCGGCGTTATCGTTTACTTCGACGGCAAAGAAATTTTTTCAAAGTTCGCGGGCTGTCGAACGCTTGAGCCTGCCAAACCCGTCACGTGCGATACCCGATTCAGAGCCGCCTCCGTTTCGAAGATGTTTACGATTTTCGCCGTCATGCAGCTCGTCGAACAGGGCAAAATAAATTTGGGCGACGACGTAAGTAATTATCTCGGCTTTAAACTTCGCAACCCGAATTATCCGCAAAAAAAAATTACCGTCCGCATGTTGGCAAGTCATCTTTCCTCCATTCGTGACGGAAAAATTTACAGCGCGCCGCCCGCTGTGAGCGTCCGTGAATTTTTTTTTCCAAACGGAAAATTTTGGGAAGACGGCGCACATTTTGCCGAAGAGCCGCCCGAAAAATTTTTTGCCTATTGCAATTTAAATTACGGACTCTTGGGCACGATAATTGAAGCTGTGACCGGCAAGCGTTTCGATTTATATCAGCGCGAAAATATTTTGCGGCAACTCGACACTCGCGCCGATTATCTGCCCGCCAACCTCGACCGCAAAGATTTTGAAATGCTCGGCACGATTTATCGCAAAAAAAATCCGCAGGGCATTTGGAATGAGTTCGGCGATTGGTTTGCTCAAATCGACGACTTCAACGGCATGCAACCTGCGAAAGATACGCTTGCTCTTCAAAATCCCTACGACGAAAATTTTAACCAAAGCTGCGACTTAAAAAATTATCGCGTCGGAACAAACGCGACTATTTTTTCTCCGCAGGGCGGCTTGAGAATTTCTTTCGAGGAACTTGCTCACGCTTTGGAAATGCTCATGAACGGCGGCAATTATCGCGGGGAAAAAATTTTAAGCTCCGATTCGCTCAAAGAAATTTTTAAGCCGCATTGGATTTACGACGGCAGCAACGGCGACACTTGCGGCGGCGCGCTGCTCAATTACGGCTTGGGAATTTATTCAATCGACGGCAAAAGTTCAAACCGCGTCTGCAAAAATCACGAGATAAATCTTGTCGGGCATGTCGGTCAAGCTTTCGGTTTGTTGTCGGGATTATTTTTTATTCCGAACACCGGAAGCGGTTTTGTCTACATGATGAACGGCGAGGCTCTTCAAGAAGACGCAGACCCTCGCAGTCTCGGAACTTTCGGCAGCAATTACATTTGGGAAGAAAAAATGATGAACGCCTTATGTAATTTCTTGGCAGAAAAATTTTATTCGTGATTGGAAATTAGCGCACAATGACGGAAACGCCGTCGGGAATAAGCGAGACGGTGGCATCTTTTCCTTTTATTTCAAAGGCGCGCTTGAGTGCCGCGTCAAAAGTTTTTGCGTGTTCCATGTGCATTTCCGTTATCAATTTTTCGTCGCACATATCCGTTACCATGATGATTTTGCATTTACTTAAAATGCGGCAGAAGAGTTGAGCCTCCCATTGGTCGGGCTTTGTCTCGTTGCGAGGAACATGTGAAATTTCTTCCAAGAGCTTTTGAGGGCTTTGAGCTTCCGTCACCATTTTAAAGAAAGATTCGCCGCCGTGCCCGTCAATCAAACCCGCAACCATTATGATGACGCCGCCCGCCTTGCAATTAGCTTCCGCCGCCGTCATGCCCTTTACCGCTTGATAAATATTTTGGTCTAAGGGATAGCCGCCGTTGGTCGTGATAACAATGTCGGTCGGATTTTTTTTCACCTGCGACATGTTCAACACGAATTCGCAACCTTTAACATGAGCTTTTTCCGAGTCACCCGCAAAGGCGGCGATGACTTCTTTTTTTGAGTTTATGACCACGTTGAGTATGAAAGCTAACTTTGCTTGCGCGGCGGCATAAAGCATATCCTTATGAATCGGATTATTTTCAAGAATACCCGTGCGGGCATGAGGGCTGGCAATGAATTCGCTGCAATGATTCGCCATGACGGTGGTCGCAGAGGCAATGCCGGGCAAAATTGATTTTCTGCCGCCGGAAAAGCCCGCGAATAAATGCGCCTCGATAAAACCTTCCGCTATCAAAAGGTCGGTATCGATTGCAACTTTATTCAAAAGGAGCTTGCCGCCCGAAGGCAATCTTCCCAAATCTGCCATTTCGTCGTCGCGGGAACGATGCACTACGATATTTTCTTTTGCGACGATTTCCTCACCGTAACGGTCGATAAGTTCTTGCTTTGTAGTCGGACGATGAAACCCCGTTGCAATCAGGATAGTGATTTTAATATCGGGATTCGCTTTTCGAATGCGCCGAAGGATAATCGGCATAGTCACACGGCTCGGGACGGGGCGGGTGTGGTCGCTGGAGATAATGACCATGCGCCGCTTGCCCTGCACAAGTTCCTCAAGCGATTTTGAGCCGATAGGATTATCCATTGCCCGTTCAACAATTTCCTGCTCGGTGCCGCTCACTTTAAAATTTTCCGAATGAGGTTCAAGAGTGCAGACAAAATTTTTGTCGGGTATCTCAATCGGCATGTGGGTTTTGTGGTAGGGAATTTTCGTTTTCATAATCATTCCTGCTTTCCAAGTTAATGTGCACAATAAATTTTGCCGGGATTCAAAATGTTGTTCGGGTCGAAAATTTTTTTCACGCCGCGCATTATATTCAAACTCGTCGCGGGCAAAGATTCTTTCAGATACGGTTGCTTGACCAAACCGATGCCGTGTTCGCCCGAAACTTGTCCTTTCAACTCGCGGGCTTTTTCGTACATGCGATTCATTGCCGCGTTCATAAGCTCGTGCCATTTATTTTCCGACAAGTCATCCCTTAAAATGTAGACATGTAAATTTCCGTCGCCCGCGTGCCCGAAAGATTTTATCCGAATGCCGATTTCCTCGCGCAAATCATGAACGAACTCCACAAAATCATTTACACGATTGCGAGGAACAACCACATCAACTTCATCCATCATGGTCGTGCTTGCCTTGATTGCCTCCAAAAATGCACCGCGTGTTTTCCAAACGGGATTGCTGCGTTCCTCGGTGTCGGCTATCAGCAAATCAATTGCGCCTTGCTCAAGACAAATTTTGGCAACGTCATCATAGTACTTGGCGATTTCCTCTTTGGTGTTGCCGTCGAACTTCAACAACAGATAAGCGTCCGCCTGATTGTCGGGAAATTTTTTGCCCAAATATTCTTCCGCGTCCAAAATGACTTCCCGCTCCATAAATTCAATCGCGGTGGGCACGGCTTTTGACTTGATAATAAGCGGCACCGTTCGAATCGCCTGCGCCAAAGTCGGGAATGGAATCAGCAAGCTGATGTTGCATTTCGGCAGCGGCACCAATCGAAGTATCGCCTTCGTGATAAAAGCAAGTGTCCCTTCCGAACCGATAATCATATTTTTCAAGTCGTAGCCCGAACTGTTTTTGACGACCTTGCCGCCGAGTTCGAGGATTGTTCCGTCAGCCAAAACGACTTCAAGTGCGCGGACAAAATCTCGCGTGACACCATATTTTACGGCGGTCATGCCTCCTGCGTTGGTGCTGATGTTGCCGCCGATTGTCGCTGATTTTTCGCCGGGGTCGGGCGGATAAAAAAATCCTCGTTCTTCAACGTAAGCGCGAAGTGTCATTATCAAAACGCCGGGCTCAACGGTCAGCGTCAAATTTTCCTCGTCAAGTTCCAAGATGTGATTCATTAAAGTTGTATCAATCATGATTCCTTTTTCGACGGCAACGGAGGCTCCGACAAGACCTGTGCCAGCACCTCGCGGCGTCACGGGAATTTTATTTTCGTTGGCGTATGCCAAAATTTTTGAAACCTCTTGCGCCGAAATGACACGCGCCACCAAATCGGGATAGGAACGCGTAGCCGTCAATTCGTCGTGGCTGTACTCCTCGTTAATTTCGTCTTTCCAAAGAATGCGCTCGCGGTCAAGAAACGTTGCGATAACCGCCAAGTCTTTCTCGTCCACCGTTTTGTAATTGCTCATGCGATTCCCCTCCCCGACTTTATTTTTTCAATCAGCTTCGGAATAATTTCGTACAGGTCTCCGACAACGGCATAGTTCGCAACTTTGAATATCGATGCCTTAGGGTCACTGTTTATGGCGAAAATTTTTTCGGAATGTTCCATGCCCGCCACGAATTGAACGGAACCGGATACGCCGCAAGTTATGATGAGTTTCGAGCGAACAGTGCGCCCCGAAAGTCCGATTTGCCGCTTTGGTTCCAACCAGCCGCTTTCAGCCAAAGGACGTGTGCAAGCAAAATCGCCGTTCAAAATTTCGGCAAGCTCTCGAATGAGTTTCAAGTCTTCTTTTTTCTTCAAGCCGCGACCTGCCACGACCAACACATCAGCGTTTTCAATGCCGATTTCTTTCGGCTTTTTTGTTACGCTCAAAACTTCAACCTTGCTCGTGAACTTGGAAGTGTCCAATTCCAAAAGCTCGATACTTCCAAAAATTTCGTCATTGCGTTTTGGCGCGTCCATGATTTTGTAGCGAACGGTTGCCATTTGCGGGCGGTGATTGGGCGTGAGAATTTCCGCCATGATATTTCCGCCGAACGCCGGGCGAATTTGAACGAGGTCAGTGTTTTCGTGAATGTCGAGGATTGTGCAATCGGCAGTCAGTCCCGTGTGGAAATGAGCCGCCACTCTCGGTGCAAGCTGTCGACCGACGGGCGTTGCTCCAACCAAAATTGCTGCAGGCTTTACTTTATTTATAAAAGCCGCAAAAGCCGTGGTGTAGTTCTCAATGTTAAAGGCGCGAAGTTCCTTCTTGTCGCAGACGTAAACTTTTTCAACGCCGTAATGAAGAATCTCCTGCGCCTTTTGATTGATGCCTTCGCCGAGAAAAATTGCGTACACGGGCTGATTGATTTTGGCGGCAAGTTCGCGCGCTTTGCCGATAAGCTCGTAAGTGACGGGATGAATTTTTCCGTTCACGTGGTCAACATAAACCGCAATGCCTCGCCAAGCAGATTTATCAATTTCGGCTGTTGACTCCTCGACGAATTCAAAAACGCCTTTGCCGCGTTTGACGCAGAGTTTACAGAGGCGGCAGGCAGAATTGATTTCGATTTTGCCGGCTTTATCTTCCATTGCTCCGAAGGGACAAATTTTTATCAGCGCGGCGATGTCTTGCACCTTTTCTTGATGAACAATTAATTTTCCCATGATGTCCTCCCGTCAAGCAATGAATTTCATTTTCTTTAACGCGGCATAAATTTGTTCGGATAAATCTTCGCCGGAACCCGTCCATGTTTCTTGAACTTTATCGGAAGTCGGCGGAAAGATTCTTTGAACGTTTGTCGGTGAGCCGTCAAGCCCGTAATGTTTTTCGTTTTTGTCTTCCATGTCGTTCAGCGAATAGCGATTGATTTCTCTGTTCGCCGTTGCCTTTTGCTTTTTGTAGGAAGGCAGTCGCGGCTCGTAAATATCTTTTTGAACGGTGATAAGACACGGGAAAGGAACTTTCAATTTCTCAATGTCTTCGCTCATTTCCATATCGACGATTATGCAATCTGCTTCCGCCTTGTCGATGGCGCGAACGTTGCACACGCAAGGAATGCCGAGCATTTCCGAAACTTCGGGGCCGACTTGAGCGGTGTCGCCGTCAGTGGTTTGAAGTCCGCAAATTATGATGTCGAAGTTTCCGAATTTGCGAATGCCTTGCGAAAGAGTGTAGCTTGTGGCGAGAACGTCCGAGCCGCCAAATTTTCTGTCGGTGATAAGTCCGCCCTTGTCCGCGCCCATGGCAAAAGCTTCGTAGAGAATGGCAGCAGCTTGAGGCGGTCCCATAGTCAAGACGCTGACACTTCCGCCATACTTTTCACGGAGTTTGAGTCCCGTTTCCAATGCAAACAGGTCGTAGGGATTCATTTTTGCATCTGCGCCGGTGCGCTTCAAGACGCCGGTCACGGGATCAACTTCCACTTTGTTTGAGCCGGGAACTTGTTTAATGCACACTAAAATTTCCATCGTTGCCCTCCTGTCAAAAGTTTTC
>CAMVAG010000015.1 GCA_947165405.1 uncultured Selenomonadales bacterium | reverse complement strand
CCGAAATAATATTGTTGCGCGGGGTCGCCGCCGTATGACACAAAGCCTAAAGTTTCGCTCATGCCGTATTGCATAATCATTGCGCGAACGATTTGGCTTGCCTGTTGAATATCCTGCGAGGCACCGGTCGAAATTTCGTTGAGGACAATTTCTTCGGCAACGCGCCCGCCCATTGCAACTTTCAAACGGTCAATCAATTCGGAACGCGTGGCATAACTTCTGTCCTCTTTGGGAAGCATGAGGGTGTAGCCGCCGGCTCTGCCGCGAGGAATTATCGTGACTTTGTGGACGGGGTCGGCGTGCTTGAGCATCATACCTACAAGCGCATGCCCGCCTTCGTGATAAGCCGTCAACTTCTTTTCGTCTTCGCTCATGACTTTGGATTTTCTTTCGGGGCCCGCCATGACACGTTCGATAGATTCTTCAAGCTCGATCATGTTAATTTCGTGCTTGTTTCTTCGTGCCGCGAGGAGTGCCGCCTCGTTGACAAGGTTAGCCAAGTCCGCGCCGGTGAAGCCGGGAGTTCGTCTCGCCAAAATATCCAAGTCGGCATCTTTGGCAATCGGTTTGCCTTTCGTGTGAACTTTCAAAATCGCGACGCGCCCTTGAACATCGGGCTTGTCAACGACAATCTGTCTGTCGAAACGGCCGGGGCGCAAGAGAGCTCTGTCGAGGATATCGGGGCGGTTGGTTGCCGCGATTATGATAATGCCCTCGTTAGGCGCGAAGCCGTCCATTTCGACAAGCAACTGATTCAAAGTTTGTTCGCGTTCGTCGTGACCGCCGCCGACATTTGCTCCGCGTTGACGACCGACCGCGTCAATCTCGTCGATAAAAATTATGCACGGGGAATTTTTCTTTGCCTGCGCGAACAGATCACGAACTCTGGAGGCACCGACGCCGACGAACATTTCCACAAAGTCCGAGCCGCTTATCGAGAAGAAAGCAACGCCCGCCTCACCCGCGACCGCTTTTGCCAAAAGAGTTTTGCCGGTGCCGGGCGGTCCGAAAAGCAAAACGCCTTTGGGAATTCGTGCGCCCAAGTCGTTAAATTTTTTCGGGTGCTTGAGGAATTCGACGACCTCCTCAAGTTCTTCCTTAGCCTCGTCCGCGCCTGCCACGTCAGAAAATTTAACTTTGACTTTGTCGCCGCCCATGAGTTTTGCACGGCTCTTGCCGAAGGAAAAAACTTTGCCGCCGCCGCCTTGAGCTTGACTTATCATGAAATACCAGAAGGCCACCAACAACGCAATCGGCAACAAAGACGTAAGGAGCGTCATCCACCACGGCGGGTCTTTGGGATTCTGCGCAGTTATCTCCACGCCTTTGGCTGCGAGTTTTCCGACAAGTGTTTCGTCGCCAACCGGCTCGTCGGGTGCTATCGTAGAGAACTCGTTGCCGTCTTTTTTAGTGGCTTGTATCGAATTTTTTACCAGTGTGACTTTCGTTACCTCGCCTTGCTCAACCAGCTGAAGGAATTGCGAATAACTTACTTCCTCAACCGGCTTGGGCTTGACCGACATGTAATCGTAGGCGGTTATCGCGATAAAAATCACCAGCAAATAAAATCCGACGTTGCGCAAGAAACTGTTCAATCAAAACGCTCCTTTGTTTGGAAAATTAACCTTGCATTGCCTCGCGGATTTTTGCTGCGTCTTTTTCAATTTCCTGTAAACCTTTGTTGAGAGCTTTTTCAAGTGCGTGAGTCGAAGAGCCGTTGCCGCGCCCGAAGATGCCGACATTAACCGTTTGCGAAGAGCCTTGAGTCGTGGCGCGTTTCATGTAGGAAAAATCTTGTTTGCTGTTCGACCAAACGCGGAAATCGGTTACGACATTCATTTTCTGCCCGCTGGTAAAAACGCCTGTGGCATGTTTCGGTTCACTGCTCGTGACGCGAACATAAATCACGTAGTTGCCGCCGAAGTGGTTGCAGATGTTGTTAATGTCGCTTTTCTTGAGCCACTTCTCCTCGTGCCTGCCTTCGTCCGCGCCGGTGGACATAATCATATCATTTTCTTCGCGATAAATCTGAACGTAATTTTCCGTGTCCATCGCCGGCAGAATTTCATACTCCGAAGAGTTTTTCAAAATCTTTCCCAAAGAAGTTTCGACCATGTTGTAAACTTTTTCGGGCTCGGTAAAAGTTCCCGTCGGGGCGTCGAGGATGATAACGACTTTTGCCGCGAATGCTTGAGAGTGTGCCGCGAACAAAATCACTGCCGCCATGCACAGGACTGAAAAAATTTTTTTGACCATTGAGGATTCCCTCCTTACTTGCCGCCGTAAACACTGCGATTCAAAACGCCAAGGTAGGGCAGGTTGCGATAATGTTGCGCGAAGTCAAGCCCGTAGCCGACAATGAACTCGTCGGGAACTTCAAAGCCGCAATAATCAATCTTAACGTCGACTTTGCGGCGGCTCGGCTTGTTGAGGAGCGTGCAAATTTTTACGCTGTTTGCCTTTTTGTCCATGAAGTAATTGATTAAGAAATTCATCGTCGTGCCCGAATCGATAATGTCTTCGATGAGCAGGATGTCGCGGCCTTTGGGGTCGTTGTCGAGGTTTTTGAGAATGTTGACTTTGCCGCTGGTGTGGCTGTTTGCGTCGTAGCTTGAGGCGATAAGAAAATCAAATTGGACGGGAATGGTCAGCCGCCGCACAACGTCCGTATAAAACATGACTGCGCCGTTGAGAATGCCGACCGTCAAAAGGGGTTTGGCGATGTCTTTGTAGTCCTCGCTGATTTGCGCGCTGATCTCCTTGGCGCGGGCGGCGATCTCCTCCTCGGTGTACAGCACGCGTTCGATGTAATCTTCTTTACTCTTCAAAGCAATCAATCCTTTCAATAAAAATTTTTCGTTACGGTTAGTCTTCCTCGTTTTAAATTTGCGCGAAAATTTTTCGGCAACTCGACGCCCGCCAAGCCGTTGATTAAAACTTTTCGGACGCCCTCGAAATGCACAAAGCCGAAATCTTTAACAGAGCCCGTGACTTGTGCAAGAAATTTTTTTATGACGACGCGTTGAAGTGCGCCGTGAAGTTTCAGAAATTCTGCGCGGATAATTGAGTTGTCTTTGACGACGGCGGGGAAAATTTTTTCTGCTTGCGCGTCGAGGAAATCTGTTTCTTCCGCCGTGACTTCACCGAACCTGCAGAGCGTTTCGACAAGCGAGGGATTAAATTTCTCAAGCGTCGGGATAAGCTCCAGCCGAATTTTATTGCGCGTTGCCTCCGTTTCATAATTCGTCGAATCGAGGCGCGGCGATAAATTTTTTTCGCGGCAGAAATTTTCAAGCTCGGCTTTTCTGAATCTCAACAGCGGGCGAATCAGCAAGCCGTAATCTTTTGAAAACGTTCGAAACTTCATCGCCGATAAGCCCGAAGATGTCGCGCCGCGCAGAAGTCTCATCAAAATTGTTTCGGCTTGGTCGTCGGCGTGGTGAGCCAAAACTGTCGCGTCGAAATTCAACTTGCTTAAAAATTCGTAGCGCAAAATTCTTGCTGCCGTTTCGACGGAAATTTTTTTCTCCGCCGCGAAAGTTTTAACGTCGCCGTGTCCGCCGATAAATTTTATCCCGCGTTCCTTAGAAAATTCTTTTACAAAAGCCGCGTCGTCGAGTGAGGCTTGTCCGCGCAAACCGTGTTCGAAATGCGCAATGCAAAGTTCCAGATTAAAACGTTGCCGCGAATTTATCATGAGTTCCGCCAAAGCAAGAGAATCCGCGCCGCCGGAAACCGCTATTAAAACTTTGTGCACGCCGTCGAAAATTTTTTCCGCCGCGCAAAGGTCAATGAACTTTTTTAACATGAAAAAAATTTTAATTGCGCATTACGCATTGCGCATTCCTAATTGCTTTTTCAGTCTCGACGTGAGCCGCGCCCGCCGCGCTTTGAATCCGTCTTGCGTTTGAGGTCTGTCAAGCGTTCGTCGCTGTCTTTGAGGAATTTCGACAGCTTATCTTCAAATGAGGCTGACAGCTGCCTTTGTGGTGGTCTGCGAAAGTCTGCGCGCCTTTGTTTGAAAGATTGCCCGTCGCTCTCCGGCGGCTTGGTCTTTGCCTGTTTCAAGGACAGGGCGATTTTGTTGCCGTCGATATTTACGACTTTGACTTGAACCGTGTCGCCCTCGTTCAAAAAATCATGCACGTCGTTGACGTAAACGTCGGCGACTTCGGAAATGTGAATCAATCCGACTTTGCCTTCCGCCAATTCCACGAAGGCTCCAAAGTTCGTGATTCGCGTGACTTTGCCTTCCACAATGCTGCCTGCTTCCATTGCCAAAATTTTGTCCTCCCAAAAAATTTTTTAATTCTTACGGGCGCGCCGCCTGATAGGGCATTTCGCCTTCTTTGGCAAGCCCCAAATCTTCTCGCGCCAGCTTTTCAATGTTGTTGATGTCTTGAAGTGCGGCAAGTTCTCTGCGCAGTTTTTCGTTGGTCGCCTTCGCCTTTTCCAATCTCTTATCGGCGATTCGTTGACTTTCGCTGACGTGCGCCAAGTGAACTTGTTGAGAAATTAAAACCGTCGAGAAGTAAGCAATCATCGCGAACATCACCAACGCAAACCAGTTAAAATTATTTCTTTTTCGCATCGCGCTGCCTCCTCAGCTTTTTTATATAATAACAGTTGGTCTGTTCTTTCGCAAGTTTCAGTTTTCGGCGTAGAGGACACCTTTCCTGAAATCCGCCGTCTTGAAAATATTCGGGTCGTAAGTGAAAACCATGTAGCCCGCGCTTGTCGAAGTTTTGTAGCCGTAATTTTGGAAGATGCCTTTCACGCGGACAAGGTCGTCGGCATTGTGATAAGTGCAAACGGAGGCTTTGACTTTGTTGTTTGTGAGGATTTTCTTTGCGCCGCGCAAGGCAAGAGGTTCGAAACCTTCGATGTCCATTTTAAGAAAAATATTTTCGCCGTGAAAGTCGGGCAAGGCGTCGTCAATCGTAATGCTTTTGTCGTCCGTTTTATCGGAAAGATATTTCGGAATAATTTCGACCTTGTCAAGATAATCTTTGAAAGTTTGACGAAGCGGCTCTTGCCACATTTCCTCCGGCTCGAACAAATACATCTTGGAGCAAATGCCGACGTACCTCAAAGCAAAATTTCCCTCGCAAACGCCCGCGTCAATGACAATGTCGCCGGGATTTACTTTGTGCTTGCCTTTTGTGTAGAGGTGCGGCGAAGTCGGATGTTGCTCTCGCAAAATATTCGGAACAAATTTTTTATCGTCTATGATTTGGAAAGTGTAATCGTTCGGGAAATACATTCTGCGCGATTCGCCGTCAACGGTCTTGAAATTGATATAAGGCAAGTCGCAAGCCTCGTCGAAATAAACTTTATGAAGTGTATCAGGTGCCTTGATGTGCTGATTGAAAACGGAAATCTCGTGCGTCTTCCAATATTTTATCGTAGCTTGAATTGCCGGGTCGTTAAAGTCCTCGTATTTTTTTATCATCGTTTGCTGCAAAAGCCACTGAATATTTTTGAATTGGTCATCCCTTCCCATTTGCAAGCGGATAAGGCGCGGACGAATGGTTTCAAAATCTTCTTCGTCATAAGCATAAACCGCAACGTCCCAAGACAAATCATAAATCTGCATCATTTCGTAGACGGGATAGCCGTTGATTGAAGTCAATTTTTCATCTTTATCGAAGGAAACAAAGCCTTCAATCTCGTAGCCAAGTCGCTCTGCCATAAGACAAATAAGACCGCTCAACGAAGGATCAATCTTCGGAAAACGCATTATGATGATTCTCATTTTTCATGCCGCCTTGCACAAAAAATTTTTCAGTGATATTTCAACGAGGTTTGATATATTTCCTGCCTTGACAAATAAAATCGTCAAGCTTATTATGACAAAAAATTTTTATGGAGGATAATGCAATGAGTTTTATCAAAAAAATTAACCTTCGTCGAATCGCGGCAGTCGCTGCAGTGAGCGGCACAGTTTTTTTCGGAGGCAATGCCGTTGTCAACGCGGCACCCTCAAATGACGGCGTGTGGGCTTTCCGCGAAGCTTACACCGCTCAAAAACCCGACACTCGTGTTTTTGAACAAGACATGACGCTCATAACCACAAATTTCCATCTCGACGTAGACTCTAAGGCGCAAATACTCAAAGACGGCTCTTTCAGAATGGGCGGGCAATTCAACTGCACCTACACCAACCTCAAAAAAAATTACTCGACGAACAACACGATTCCTTTTTACATTGAGCAAATTAATAACGAGATGACGCTTTACGTTCAGCGGCGCGGCAAGTGGAACAAAATGCTTTTGCCGGGTCTGCCGTCGAGTATTGCCTTCCTTTGGAAGACGACCGACCCCGTAACTGCCAACGGAGTCATGAACGCCGTTAAAAATGTTGAAGTCCTCAAGGATACGCCTGATGTCAGAATTCTGAACGTGACTTTGAACGGCGCGAAGCTTGCGGATCTTATTGAAAGAGACAGTCAAGCAACGTTTGCAAATCTTTCGGGCGAGGCTCTTGCCGAACAGAAAACAATGTTCCAAAGATGGCTTGCGGCATTCAGAGCAAACGATATAACTTTCGCTTGGACAGTCAACAAGCCGAGTTGGACGACCGCAACCGCCTCCTTTGACCTCACGCCGATTATTCGCGCTTATGCCCGCTACGTCCTCGACGAATCCGCCGCCGGCAAAGTCGTCCTCACCGACGAGGAACGCGACCTCCTCGACGCCATGGGCTACTACAGCGAATTGAAATCTTACTCCACAGAAATTGATCCGAACAAAAGTAATTTCATCGATGCGCCGGCGAATTTGGCAGCCGTTCCCGAAAACGACAACGCACTCAATGATGTTTTCTATGAAATTACAACCACCGTCAAAAAATAATTAGCCGATAAATAATTTGCGGGCGTCGTCGCCGGATGACGTTCGCGAGGCATTCAAATGAACTGCAGGCAAGGGCTTGAGCCTCGGAAAGTTCATTTCGAGTGCCTTATTTTTTTTGGAGGGATTGCAATGATTTTTTTACCGATAATGATTGCCGTGGCAGCCAACGTCTTTTATCACGTGGCAAGCAAATCAATTCCTGCCGAGCAAAATGCTTTCATGGGTTTGGTCGTGAATTACGCGACGGCACTTTTTGTAAGCGCGATTTTATTTTTCTTGACGCCTCACGAAAAAATTTTAATCGAGGCGGCGCGAAGCAATTGGGCTTGCATATTAATGGGCTTGTCGATAACGGGAGTGGAAGTCGGATTCGTGATGATTTATCGGGCGGGCGGCGAGCTGTCGACGGCGTCATTGGTCGTGAACATTTTAATCGCTTTGGCAATGCTTTTCGTCGGAGGAATTTTTTATCACGAACAAATTTCTCTGCGGAAAATTTTCGGAGCGGTACTTTGCTTGGCGGGCGTGGCGTTGCTGTCGTTGAAGGAATAATCATGCGGCGCGGCGAAGTATTCAAAAAAATTTTAAGGGAGCGATTGAAATGAAATACATAAACGTTATCGACGCAAAAGAACAATTTGCCGATTTGGTGAATTTGCTCAATCAAAATCCAAAGGAAGAAATTTTTCTGACCTTCGGCGGCAAACCGATTATCAAAATGAGCCGTATCGAAGAAGTTCCTGTGGAAAATCGAATCGGCATTGCCAAAGGCAAATTTACAATCCCCGCCGACTTTGACAAATGGGACGAGGAAATTGCCGAGATGTTTGGAGGATTTGCAAAATGAAAACTCTTTTGCTCGACACGCATATTTTGCTTTGGGCACTTCTCGACGACGCTCTGCTCAAGGACGAAGTCAAAACTATGATTAAAGACAAGGATACCACCGTCTATTACAGTACGCTTTCAATTTTGGAAGTGGAAATAAAAATTATGAAACATCCCGACCAAATGCCGTTGACAGGCGAGCGGCTGATTAATCATTGCGAGCGCGCAGGTTTTTGGCGATTGGATTTAACGACGAATCACATTCTTGAACTGAAAAAGCTCCTTCGCAAAGAAAACACACCGCCGCACAGAGACCCTTTTGATAAACTCATGCTTTGTCAGGCGATTGTCGAGGGAATGACTTTCATAACGCACGACGAACGAATTGCAGAATACGTGGCAGATGTGATTTACAAAATCTAGGGGCTTTTGGTAAATTACTTTTTGTATTTTAAATCTACTTTTCTTTTGAAAGTTTCTTCTACTTTTCTTTTGTTGCGCCCAAAAGAAAAGTAGCAAAAGAAAAGGGCGTTGACCCCGCTATAAAAACATCCTGTTTTTAACGCGGGCGGCCGTCATCCGTGACGGCCGGATGTTCGCTACCCGCGACTTTTCAAATTTAAAAACATTCTCTAAAAGAGGTGAACGCATTGACCGAACGAAAAGAGATGACGGCAGAAGAAGTTTTAAAGAAGTACGACGCCGAATCCAACACGATGGAATACACGGGCGTCATGGCAAAAATAATTTCGGCAATCGCGATAAGTTTTTCCGTCTTCCAAATTTACACGGCGAGCTTCGGGCTCCTTGACGCTCAACTTCAGCGGGCAATTCATTTGGGCTTCGGACTTTGCTTATCGTTTTTGCTTTACCCCATGAAAAAATCTTGGCGGCGCGATAAACTTCACCCGCTCGATTTAATTTTGGCAATCATGGGCGCGGCGGCTCCCGCTTATATCGTAATGAATTATAATGAACTCATTTTGCGAGCGGCCTTGCCCACTTCGACGGACGTTTTTATCGGCGCACTCGGAATCATTTTGGTAATTGAAGCGGCGCGACGAGTCGTCGGCATTCCGATGGTTTGCGTTGTATTATTTTTTATCGGCTATGCGTTCGCGGGTCCTTACATGCCGGGACTTTTGGCGCACAGAGGATTGACGATTGATTATTTCGTCAGCCATGTTTTCTTCACGACCGAAGGAATTTTCGGAATCCCGCTCGGTGTTTCGTCGACGTTTATCTTTCTGTTTATTTTGTTCGGCGCGTATCTGGAAGGCACGGGGCTCGGAAAATTTTTTATCGACGTTGCAAATGCTGTGGCAGGTTGGGCGAGCGGCGGCCCTGCAAAAGTTGCGGTCTTGTCCAGCGGCTTAATGGGAACTGTCAGCGGCAGCTCCGTTGCGAATGTCGTCGGCACCGGTTCATTGACAATCCCGATGATGAAAAAGCTCGGCTATCATAAAGATTTCGCGGGCGCAGTCGAGGCGGCGGCTTCCACCGGCGGTCAACTTATGCCTCCCGTCATGGGCGCGGCGGCTTTTTTAATGGCGGAATTCGTCGGCATACCCTACGTCGAAATCGTCAAGGCGGCTGTCATTCCGGCGATGTTGTATTTTATCGGCGTGTGGCTCGGCGTGCACTTCGAGGCTCAACGAAATAATTTGAAAGGCTTGCCCCGCTCCGAACTCCCGAAGCTCGGCGACCTCTTGAAAACGCGAGGACACTTGGCAATCCCGTTGATTGTAATCGTTTGGCTTTTGGTCAGCGGCTACACTCCGATGCGTGCGGCTCTTGTGGCGATAATCTTATCAATCATCGTGAGCGGCATAAAAAAATCAACGCGCATGTCTCTTGCCGCGATTATCAAAGCTTTGGAAACGGGCGCGCGAAATGTTTTGGGCGTATTGGTCGCCTGCGCGGCAGCCGGAATTATAATCGGTGTCGTGACGAAAACGGGCGTCGGTTTGAAATTGGCTTCGACTCTTTTGGATTTATCGGGCGGCTTGATTTTGCCGAGCATGTTCTTGACAATGATAACCGCAATAATTTTGGGAATGGGCGTTCCTACGACGGCGAATTACGTAATCACCTCGACGATAGCCGCGCCCGCGTTGATTCAAATGGGCGTGCCGATGTTGGCGGCGCACATGTTCGTTTTCTATTTCGGAATAATCGCTGACGTGACACCTCCCGTTGCACTCGCGGCTTATGCAGGTTCGGGCATTTCGGGCGGCAATGCTTTGAGGACGGGAGTCAACGCTTCGAAACTGGCAATCGCGGCTTTCATAATCCCTTACATGTTCGTCTTGAGCCCCGAACTTTTATTAATCAACGGATTGACGGCGGGCTTGGGCTTGGCGTTGTTGACGGCGTTAATCGGAATGGTCGCGTTGAGTTCGTCGCTTATCGGATACCTCGCCGCGCCGCTGAAAAATTTTGAACGTGTGATTTTGGGCGCGGGCGGTCTCTTGATGATTAAGCCCGGACTTTTAACGGACATTATCGGCGTTGCGATTTTCGCCACGATTTTATTTTTCCAACTCCGAAAAAAAACTTCTAACGACGCGTAACAAAATCCTCCAATCGTCGTATAGTAAGCAGAAAGAAAAATTTCGGAAGGTTGTAACAAAGGAGGAATTATCATGAAAAAATTTTTAACGGCAATCATGTGCATCTGCATCGCGGTGATGTTTACCGCTTGCTCCACCGAAACCTCCTACAAATCCGAAACAACAGTCTCCGTCTCGACGAACACTCTTCAAGATTTAATGGAAAAGGGCGATAAAAATCTCGACGCGGGAAAAATTGACGAGGCGATAAAAAATTACACCGAAGCAATCGAAACGGATAATGAGTTCCCCGACGCTTACAACTCTCGCGGCTTTGCCTACTGCCAAAAGGGCGAATACGATAAGGCAATCGCCGACTTCAGCCAAGTGATAAAACTTGCTCCGGAAAATGCAATGGGCTACAGCAACCGCGGGCAAGCCTATTCCGATAAAGGCGAAACTGACAAAGCTTTGGCTGACTTGAACAAGGCAATCGAACTCGACCCGAAATATGCCGACGCTTACAACAATCTCGGCGTGCTCTACGTCAAAACCGGCGACAATGAAAAGGCAATCGTCAACTTCAAGAAAGCTCTCGAAATCGACCCGAATCACAAAAACGCCGCGAACAATCTTAAAGAAGTTTCCAAATAAAAATTTCCGAAATCAAAAAGCCTCGACTGCGTGTCGAGGTTTTTTCTTTGTTGTTTGAAAAATTTTTATTGCTCGTCGTCTTTTTGATTGTGTTTGCGGACGAAAAATTTCAGCGGCGTGCCTTCGAAGCCGAAACTTTCGCGCAACCGATTTTCTATGAATCGCAGATAAGAGAAATGCAAAAGCTCCGGCTCGTTCACGAAGATGATAAATCGCGGCGGGCAGATGTCGGCTTGCGTCACGAAAAAAATTTTTGCCGCCTTGCCCTTCTTTGACGGCGGAGGATTGACGGCAACGGCGTCGCGAATCAATTCGTTCAAGACGCTTGTTTGAATCCTCATTGATTGTTGTTCGGCTACGAACTTGACAAGCTCGGTCACGCGGTCGACACGCTGCCCCGTCAAAGCACTGGCATAAACCACCGGCGCATATTGCAGGAAGCCCAAGCGATTTCTCAAGTCGTCGGTGAAACGATTGGTTGAGCGGTCGTGTTTGTTCGGGAAGATGTCCCACTTGTTGACGACGATAACGCAGCCTTTGCCCGAATCGTGAGCATAGCCCGCAATTTTTTTATCTTGCTCTGTCACGCCAACGGGTGCCTCAATCAACATAAGCACAACGTCTGCGCGGTCAATCGCTCGCAACGAACGAATCACGCTGTATCTTTCAACAGCATCCTCAATCTTCGACTTGCGCCTCATGCCCGCCGTATCAATCAGCGTGAACTTTGTGCCGTCAAGAAAAAAATGCGTGTCGATTGCGTCGCGGGTCGTGCCCGGTATGTCGCTGACGATAACGCGTTCCTCGCCCAAAAGTTTATTCACCAGCGAAGACTTCCCGACATTCGGACGACCGATAACCGCAATTCTTATCTCGTCCTCGTCACGAACCTCTTGCACAGTTTGCGGAAAAGTTTTTATCACGGCGTCAAGTAAATCGCCCAAGTTCAAAGCGTTGCTTGCGGAAATTCCAATCGGCTCGCCCAAACCCAAGTTATAAAATTCGTAAGTCTCGCTTTCAAGTTGGAGGTTGTCGATTTTATTCACGGCAACAATTACCGGCTTATCCGTCCCGCGCAAAAGTTTTCCTATGTCTTCGTCGGCGGAAGTCAAACCGGCTCGCCCGTCGACAACAAAAATTATCGCGTCCGCCTCTTCGACTGCGATTTTTGCTTGAGCGCGAATCTCCGTCAAAATTTTATCGGAAGATTTTATTTCGATGCCGCCCGTGTCTATCAGCGTGAACTCTTTATCCAGCCACGTCGCGTCCATGTAAATTCGGTCTCGTGTCACGCCCGCCATGTCGTCGACTATCGAAAGTCTTTTCTTGCCTATTTGATTGAACAGCGTCGACTTGCCCACGTTCGGGCGACCGACTATCGCCACTATCGGCTTGCTCATAAAAAATTTCCTCCCAAAACTTTTTTAAATTCTGCGCCGTCATGTATCGGCAAAATTTTCGCGGGCGCAAAGATTTTTCTCAAGTCGTCAAGCGTCACGTCGTCGAGGAAAATTTCTTCGCCCGCCTTGAGTGCCGTCGCCGGAATCAAAATCAAATCGCGTTCGCCGCCACGCAGTGCCTCGATTATATCGCCGCCCGTCAACAAGCCCGAAACATTGACGCGCTCGCCGAAAAATTTATTCACGACGGGAACGATTCGCACATTCGGATTATCGGCAACCAATTCTTTTAAAACTTTGGCAAAAGAAGTTCCGCAAATAACATCGACAGCGAAATCATTGCGCATTACGCATTGCGCATTTCGCATTTCTTCAATAAAGTTGCGCGTCATGCCGATACCGTTTTCAAGCTGCGGGAAGTCGTCGTAGAATTCGGCGGGCGGCAAATTTTTTTCTGCCAACAAATAAAATTCGTCTCCCAAGTAAACGAACGTCTTGCCCGATTCCGCACGGATTTTTTTTTGAAAGGCTTCGACTTGCGCGATAACTTTTGCCGCCGATTCTTTGTCGAATTGTTTCAGCGGGAATTTGTCGCGCCGATGTCTTGTCACTCCGACGGGAACGATTGCCAAGCTCAACGCGTGAGGTCTCCGCTTTAAAATTTCCGAGATTGTGAAATCCAATTCCGCTCCGTCATTTAAATCTTTGCAAAGCACAACCTGCGTATGATATTCGACGCCCGCCTTTTCCAGTTCGTCGAGTTGAGTTTGAATTTTCGCTCCGAGCGGCGTCCGCAAAATTTTCGCACGCAAGTCGGGATTCATTGCGTGAATCGATACGAACAGCGGCGACAGGTGATATTTTTTTATGCGCCGAAAATCTTTCGCCGTCAAGTTCGTCAGCGTGATGAAGTTCCCGAACAAAAACGACAGCCGATAATCGTCATCCTTTATCGAGAGCGTTCGCCGCATGTTCGGCGCAATCATATCGACGAAACAAAACACGCAATGATTTTTGCAACGCCTTATCCCGTCGAAGACCGCCGATTCAAATTCCGCGCCGAGTTCCTCGTCAACGTCCTTTTCAAATTCGATAAGCTCCCGTTCGCCGTCAGCGTGTTCGATTAAAAGTTCGATTTCCTCTTCCGCCATGAAAAAACTTAAATCGATTATATCAAGCGGCTTTTGCCCGTTGACTTCCAAAATTTTATCGCCCGCTTTGAGTTCCAACTCTTGAGCGAGGCTCCCGATTTCTATTTTGCTAATCAAAAATTTTCCTCCATATCCGCGAAAAATTTCAATGATTATAGCAGAGCCGCAATGAAGTTGCAAAGCCGTTCGAAAAGGTGTATACTTGCCCGCGTTTAAAGGAGGCTGATTGTTTTGCAGAAGTTTGAGAAGTGGCAAGGTTGCGGAAACGATTTTATAATAATCGACCGCGCAGGCGACGAGGTTGAAAGCCCCGAAGAAATTCAACGCTTGTGCGACAGGCACTTCGGAATCGGTGCGGACGGCGTGATTTACGTTCAGAGTTCGAAAAAAGCTGCGACACGCATGAGGATTTTCAACGCGGACGGCTCGGAGCCCGAAATGTGCGGCAATGGCATTCGTTGCTTTGCGCGTTATCTTTTGAGCGGCGATAAATTTTTTTCCGATGACGATTTGACGGTTGAGACGGGCGCGGGCGTTCTTACCGTGAGCATGAAATACGATTTGATAACCGTCGACATGGGCGAGCCGATTTTCAACGCCGATAAAATTCCCGTTGACGGCTTCGGCTCTCAAAAAGTCATCGGCGAACCGATTGAAGTCGACGGCGTTAAATACAAGATGACTTGCGTATCGATGGGCAACCCGCATTGCGTGATTTTCGTCGACGACATCAAAGCGATTGACTTGGAACATATCGGACGGAAATTTGAGACGCATAAAATTTTCCCGCGCAAGACCAATACCGAATTTGCTCAAGTTATCGGCGAAAACAAATTGCGCATGAGAGTTTGGGAACGCGGCAGCGGAATAACTCTTGCTTGCGGCACGGGAACTTGTGCTACGGCGGTCGCGGCGAACCTCAACGGCTTGGCAGGAAGAAAATCTACCGTTGTCCTCGACGGCGGCGAACTTCAAATCGATTGGCGCGAAAACAATCACATCTTCATGACCGGACCCGCCGAAAGAGTTTTTGTCGGAGAATTTTAAATGGCACGCGGTCTGTTGATTGTCATATCCGGCGCGAGCGGCACGGGCAAAGGCACCGTTTGCAAAAAACTTTTGAACGACTTGCCCGCAGTCTCTTATTCCGTTTCAGCTACGACGAGGACGCCCCGACCCGGCGAAGTCGACGGCAAGGAATATTATTTTCTCAAGGTCGACGAGTTCAAAGCTTGGATTGCGGAAGAAAAATTCCTCGAATACGCCGAAGTCTACGGAAATTTTTACGGCACGCCGCTGAATAAAATCGAGGAGCGGCTCAATCGCGGCGAGGATATTCTTTTGGAGATTGACGTTCAAGGCGCGCTCAACGTCAAGAAAAAATGTCCCGAAGGAATTTATATTTTCCTCTTGCCGCCGAGCTTGGAGGAGCTTAAAAATCGAATCGAAGGTCGCGGCACGGAAAGCCCCGAATCTTTGGCGCGTCGATTGAAAAATGCCGTCGCCGAAATTAAAATCGGGCTTCAATACGATTATGTTGTTGTCAACGACACGATTGACGATGCCGCCGCCCGAATCAAATCGATTTTGTCCGCCGAACGTTGCAAAGTCTCACGCAACCTCGACAAATTTAATTTTGAAGGAGGCTTTTAAATGAAACTGAACGCAACGCCGTTGAGCATGGTAAATCCTTCGACCGACTCGATGCTCAAGCAAACGCACAGCCGTTACGCTTTGGTGGTGCTCGCAAGTAAACGCGCCCGCGAACTTTTGAACGGTGCTCCCTGCCGCGTCGAAAACCGCGCAAACAAATTCGTCACCAACGCGATGGAAGAAATCAACGAGGGGAAAATCACTTACACGATAAAGGATTAAGCTATGCTTGGCGAAAAAAATATTTTAATCGGCGTGACGGGAGGCATTGCGGCTTATAAGGTCGTCGAAGTCGCAAGCCGCTTCAAAAAATCCGGCGCGAATGTCAAAGTTATGATGACACGCAACGCAACCGAATTTGTTTCGCCGAGAACTTTTCAAGAGATAACAGGAAACGCCGTGTCCGTCGAAATGTTCGGGGATGCGGCTAATTTTCATGTGGCGCACATTTCACTGGCGAATTGGGCGGACGTGATATTGATTGCGCCCGCGACGGCAAATTTTTTGGCGAAGGCGGCTCACGGAATCGCCGACGACCTCCTCACGACGACAATCTTGGCTTTCGACAAAAAAATTTTAATCGCGCCGGCAATGAACACGAAAATGTTTGAGAACCCCGCGACGCAAGAGAATTTGAAAATCCTCAAAGCACGCGGCATGAAAATTTTGGAACCGGCGATTGGCAATTTGGCTTGCGGCACGAGCGGCAAAGGTCGCTTGCCCGAACCCGAAGAAATTTTTGCGGCTGTCGAAAAAATTTTTGCTCCGAAGATTTTGAGCGGGAAAAAAATTTTGGTGACGGCGGGCGGTACAGTTGAGGCGATTGATCCCGTTCGATACATCGGCAATCGTTCAAGCGGACGCATGGGTTTTGAAATCGCAAAGGCGGCGGTCTCGGCAGGTGCTCAAGTCATTTTAATCTCCGGCAAAAGCGAACTTGCTCCTCCCAAAAATTTGAAGTTCGTCAAAGTCGAGGCAGCAACTCAAATGCGCGAGGCTGTCTTGAAAGAATTCGATTCGGTCGACGCCGTGATTATGTCCGCTGCCGTCGCCGATTATCGCGTTAAAAATCCCGCCGCGCAGAAGATAAAAAAGTCCTCCGAAACTTTGACGCTTGAGCTTGTAAAAAATCCCGACATCTTGAAAGAGCTGGGCACCTTGAAAAAATCTCAAGTGCTTGTCGGTTTCGCCGCCGAAACTCAAAATATTTTGGAGTACGCAAACAAAAAGCTCGTCGAAAAAAATTTGGACTTCATCGTTGCAAACGACGTGACAGCCGACGGCGCGGGCTTCGGTGTCGCCACAAACATTGCCACGATAATTTGGCGCGGCGGTGAGGTTGAGACCTTCGACAAGATGAGCAAAGCTGCCCTCGCCGAAAAAATTATTGAGCGCGTCGCTGATTTGTTGGAAAAAGATAAAAAATTTTTCCCCTTGAATGACAATCAGTAAGTTTTCAGAAAGATATGCTAGTCTTGCGTAAACTTTATGGGAGGTGAAGTTTATGCTTGATAAAGCAATAAAGTTTTTCATAACGCTGACGTTCGCAATAATCGGCGGCGCGGCGTTGCATCGGGCAAGCCCATTTTTAATTTCGTACATCAATTTGGAGCTTTTTCAAGTCGATACGGGCATTTTCCGTCTTACAATCGCGAATTTACTTTGCATTTTGGCGGGCGCGACGCTCGGCGGGCTTGGCGGGTGGTTCATTTCGCCGTATCTGATCGGAAAACTCAAAACTTTTACTGCTTTTGTCGAAAAACAACTTAGCAAAATGCCAATCAACGACGTAATCGCCGGAGCGGTCGGTTTGGCAACAGGACTCATAATCGCAAATTTATTGGGCAGCGCGTTTGCGCGAATCCCCGTCGTCGGCGACTATATTCCCATTATTTTTAGCCTCGTGCTCGGCTACTTGGGCATTCGGCTCACGATTAAAAAGCGCAAGGAACTCGCCGGCAGTTTCGATTTCATTCCGCATGTCTTGAAAGATGTTTTACGCAGTCGCGAGGCAGATAAGGCGGCTAAAGAAATTAAAGAAGTCAAAGAAAATAAAGAGCCCGAAGAAATTTCCGACACGCCCGCGCTTGAAGAAAATCCGCCCGCCGAAAAAGCCAAAGTCAATCTCGTCAAGCTCAAGGAGCACAAAGATAAAAATTACAAGCTGCTGGACACGAACGTCATAATCGACGGGCGCATTGCCGACATTTCCAAGACAGGTTTTTTGGAAGGCACGCTGTTGATTCCCGTTTTCGTGTTGGAGGAGCTTCAATACATTGCCGATTCGTCTGACACCTTGCGCAGAGTTCGCGGGCGGCGCGGGCTTGACGTTCTTCAGAAGATGCGCAAAGATTTAAGTCTTGAAGTCGAAGTCATGAACGTTGATTTTGATGATATTCAAGGCGTCGATTCAAAACTCGTGAGGCTTGCGCAAAAACTCGGCGGAAAAATTATCACGAACGATTTCAACTTGAACAAGGTCGCTCAACTTCGCGGCGTAGAGGTTTTGAATATCAACGAGCTGTCAAACGCCGTAAAACCCGTCGTGATTCCCGGCGAGACGATGAAAGTGCAGGTCGTCAAGGACGGCAAGGAGCCCGGTCAAGGCGTCGCTTACCTCGACGACGGCACAATGATTGTTATCGAAAACGGACACCGTTACTTGAGCCGAACAATTTCTGTTGAAGTCACGAGTGCTTTGCAGACTTCCGCCGGCAGAATGATTTTCGCAAAGCCGCGCTGAAAAAATTTTTTTGAGCCGTCGAAATCGGGCGGCTCTTTTTTTTGGAGGAGCCATGAAAAAATCTGTTGCGGAAGTTTTAAAATCGGCGACGCTTCGGCTTGAAGAGGGCGGCATTGATTCGCCGAAACTTGACGCGGAAATTTTATTGGCGCACGTTTTGGGTTGGCGGCGATTGAGTTTATACGTCGACGCCGAAAAAATTTTGCCGCTCGAAAAAATTTTGCGCTTCAACGATTTAATAACTCAACGCTTAAAAAAATTTCCCGTCGCGTATTTGACGGGCACAAAAGAATTTATGGGCTTGGCGTTCGCGGTCAACGAGCATGTTTTGATTCCGCGACCCGAAACGGAAATTTTAACGGAGCTTGTCGGAGAATATTTGCGTTCGCTCGGCGGCGAGGTAAATTTTGCAGACTTGGGCGCGGGCAGCGGAGCGATTTGCATTTCGATTTTAAAGTTTGTAAAATCTGCGCGGGCTTTTGCAGTCGACGTATCGGCAGAAGCTCTGAACGTTGCAAAATTCAACGCGACAAAATTTCACGTCGAGGACAGGATAAATTTTTTTCAAGGAAATTTATTCGCACCGCTTGAAGGAAAAATTTTCAACGCGATAGTTTCAAACCCGCCGTATATCCCGACGGGCGAGCTTGATTCTTTGCAGGCGGAAGTTCAACGCGAGCCGCGCCTTGCACTTGACGGCGGAGCTGACGGTTTGAATTTTTATCGACGAATAATTTTTGACGCGCCACGATTTTTGACAGACGGAGGACTTTTGGCTTTCGAGGTCGGATTTAATCAAGCGGCGGCAGTGAAAAATTTAATGGCGGCGAATTTCACGGAAGTTGAAATTTTCAAAGACTTGGCAGGCATTGAGCGAGTTGTTGCAGGGAGGATTTAAATGCGGACAGAAATTTTAGAACCGACGGAAGAAAATTTATTGCG
>CAMVAG010000014.1 GCA_947165405.1 uncultured Selenomonadales bacterium | reverse complement strand
ATCAGAGAATTGCTTATGTTTTTTTGTTTGTTCGATTTTGCCAACACACCCTAGAATATGTAACGAAATCGGAAATCAAACGTATAAGTTGCAGAAAACAAATTGGAGGCTGATATTATGGCTGATGAAAAGAAATTCGCGGACGAAGTGATGAGCGACGACGAACTTGACGGTGTGGCGGGCGGTAATTGCTACGAAACAGCAGATGACAGCCGCTTTTTGAACAGTTTGAACGGTTCTACAGACCGCTACGGTGCCCCAAGAATTTATTTTACAGGTGAGGCTACAAGGGAATCAATTCAAGGTGCTTGGGCGAAAGTCGGCATATATGCCAAAATCAAAAAAAATTATATTCCAAGCAACGGAACAAGCAACGAATATTATCTTAACGGGCAGCAAATCACGCAGGAAGAGGCTCGTCAGCATGCAATGAACGTCACAGGGCACTATATGAGCGAATCTGATTGGAAATGGTAAAAAAATCGTCACGGCAGTAAAAAAAGCCCTTCGGCTAGTGTCGAGGGGTTTTTGCAATTTGGAATTGAGAATTGGGAATGGAAAAATCTTTGACAGTGAAAAAATTTTTTTTGTAAAATCTGTAACGAAATCGAATTTTGAACGTATAATGAACAGAAAACAATTTGGAGGATGATAAAAATGGCAACACGTGAAGAAAACTTGAAAAAAATCAACGACGAACTGGAAAAATTGAGCGATGAGGAACTCGACCAAGTCGCGGGCGGAACTATCGGTCAAACTGCCGGAGACAGTAAGATTCTTTACGATTATGGGCTTATGGACAGATATTACGGCACGATACCTGTAATGTTTTATTGGAAGTCCAAAAGCGCGGAAGTTGATGCAGGCTGGTCAAAAGCCGGAATTACTTGCGTAACAAAACCTTTTGGTTCCAACCAGTATTTTAAAGATGGCAAGGAAATTTCACGCGGTGAAGCTTACGATCATTTGAAAGCGAATTTTAAAAGGATTCACCAAATCAGTGACGATTGAAGCGATTAAAGCAAAAAATCCCTTCGGCAGACGGTCGGAGGGCTTTTTTCAATTAGGAATTGGGAATTGGGAATTAGTAATGGAAAAATCTTCGACAGTGAAAAATTTTTTTTGCTAAAGTGTGTAACGAAACGGGATTTTGAACGTATAAACTGTAGAAAACACTTTGGAGGCTGATAATATGGCAACACGCGAAGAAAACTTGAAAAAAATCAACGACGAACTGGAAAAATTGAGCGATGAGGAACTCGAAAAGGTCGCGGGCGGCTTTTATGCTCGTTCTAACGTGGGCGATGTTAAACCGGACGTAAATATTGATAATCAAGGTCGGATACTTCATGTTAGGGATGAGCAAAGTCGGATACTTCATGTTAGGTAAACGCGAAAAAAAGCTAACAAAAGCCCTTCGGCGGCATGTCGGAGGGCTTTTTCGTTGACGGAGTAAAAATTTCTTGATAAAGTGTGTTCGGAGGCGATTTTGTTGAAAATTTTCAAAGCTGAAGATGTTTTGCGCGTCACCAAAAGATTAAACAACACGCGGCGAAATTATTTGCTGGTAAATCCGTTGCAGGGAAAGCATTTGCCGATAAAACCTTCCGCCGCCCTCGAAATGATGAACGCTCTCGGCTTGAAGGTCGCGGAAAAATTTTCGGAGGCAAGATTGGTTATCGGCTTCGCGGAAACGGCAACGGCAATCGGAGCGGTCGTCGCGAAAAATTTATCTGACGAATGCTTTTATCTTCAAACGACGCGGGAAAATTTTTCAGGCAAGTTCATAGAATTTTTGGAGGAGCACTCTCACGCGCCCGAACAAAAAATTTTCGCCGAAAATCTTTCCGAGCTTATCAATCGAACGCACGAAATTATTTTTGTCGACGACGAACTTTCGACCGGCAAAACTCTCTTGAATATCGTCCGCCAACTCAAAAATAAATTTCCCGCGCTCAACGACAAAAAAATCTGCGCGGCGTCGATAATCAATCGCTTGTCGGAAGAAAATCTTGCGGCATTGGCGGCGGAAAATATTTCTTGCGTTTGGCTCGTCAAGCTCAATCAAAATTTCGACGCGGAAAATTTTTCTGTCGAGGCGGCAAGCAAAGTCAATCGCGTTGAAAAAAATTTTACGTCGCATGAAAAATTTTTTACGGTTGATGCGAGGCGCGGCGTCAAAATCGGCGAATACTTTGCTCAATGCGCTGAACTTGGAAATTTTATCGTCGAAATTTTAAAGCGCGAAAACATTTCGGGCGAAATTTTGATTATCGGCACGGAAGAATTCATGTTGCCCGCGATTGTTGCAGGTCGTCGGCTTGAGTCGGAAAATTTTTCCTGCGTCACCCATTCGACGACGCGCAGCCCGATTGGCATTTGCAAAGAAAAAAATTATCCGATTCGCGAGGGCTTCAAGCTTAGAAGTTTTTATGATTCGACGCGCACGACTTTTATCTACAATTTGAAATTTTATGACGCGGCGATTGTCGTGACGAACGCCGAAAATTTTTCTGACGGCTTGGAAGATTTGATTGCCGCGCTTGAAGTTCACGGCGTCGAAAAAATTTTTGTCGTGAGGTGTTGAAATGTTCGGGACTTATCGGGCGCAAGACGTGACGATTTTATTAAAAGACATCAGCGGGCTTGTAAAACCTCTTCCGACTGCCGAACGAGAAAAATTGATTCAAGCGGGGCGGCACTATTCGGAAATGTTGCCGATTGAATACGAGCCTTCGGAAAAATATTTGCAAGCCTACTTCGACGCGCTCAATCGTTATTCAAAAATCACTGCCGCCTCCGTCGCAAGCGTCTCCGAAAAAATTTTCCTCGACAAAGGAAAAAAAATCGTGCTTGTGTCTTTGGCGAGGGCGGGCACTCCGATTGGAATTTTGATTAAACATTACCTTGAGCAAAAATTTTCCTGCGCGGTCAATCACTACACGATTTCGATTATTCGCGGCGTCGGTATCGATAAAAACGCCGTCAATTTTATTTTGAAACGTCACAAGCCCGAAGAAATTCAATTCGTCGACGGCTGGACGGGCAAGGGCGCAATTCAACGCGAACTTTCCAACGCCATGAAAGATTTTCCGAACGTCAACGCAGGCTTGGCTGTTTTGAGTGACCCGGCGGGCGTTGCGAAATTTTGCGGCACTCACGAGGATTTTTTAATCGCAAGCTCTTGTTTGAATTCGACGGTCAGCGGACTTTTGAGCCGAACTTTTTTGCGAGGCGACATAATCGGCGCGAATGACTTTCACGGCGCGGCTTTTTATTCTGAACTCGTCGACAAAGATTTGACTTATCAATTTATCGACGCCATCGAAAAAAATTTTGACGCCTTGCCCGCAATAAAAAATTCCGCCGTTGAAAGGAACAGCGGGCTTGCCGAAGTCAAACGAATCGCCGAAGATTTTTCAATCGACGACATAAATTTAATCAAGCCCGGTATCGGAGAGGCAACGCGGGTTTTACTTCGCCGCTTGCCGCAAAAAATTTTGGTTCGGAGCCTGAACGATGAGAATTTGGAACATTTATATCAGCTTGCAAAGGAGAAGGGCGCGCCGCTTGAAATTTATCCGCTGAAAAATTACAAGGCTTGCGGATTGATTCGGCGGCTTGCAGATAATTGACATGAAAATTTTATTCGCCTGCGACTTGGACGGGACGCTGATTCATTCCTATAAAAAATTTCGTGCGGGAGATATTTGCGTTGAAATTTACGACGGGCGCGAGCAAAGTTTCATTTCGCCCGAAGCTTTTGACCTGCTCAAGACGATTGCAAAAAAAATTTTGTTTGTGCCGGTGACGACGCGTTCAATCGCTCAATATCGGAGAATTTTTTGGGCGGAGGATTTTTTTCCGAGCTGGGCTGTCGTCGCGAACGGAGCTTATCTTTTGAACGGAGATAATCAAGAAAATTTTTTGCGTGAAGTCGTCGCGCCTCACGAAGACGAGCTGAAAACTTTGCAAGAAAAATTTTCGGACAATCCCGCGTTCAATATCTGCCGCATCGTCGACGAAAGCTTTTTGTTTTTGAAGTGCCGTGACGACTTCGCCGCCGATAAAATTTCTTTCGACACGAGCTTGACCGTTCAACGCTTCGGGAAAAAAATTTATCTCTTCCCGTCGAAACTCAACAAGGGCGAGGCATTAAAATTGCTGACAAAAAAATTTTCGCCCGATAAAATTTTCTGCGCGGGCGATTCGGAAATTGATTTGCCGATGCTTGAGCTTGCAGACGTTGCCTTTGCTCCAAAAAATCTTTGCGGAAAAAATTTTGTCTGCTTCGAAACCGCCGAAGAATTTTTGAAACGAATCGCGGAGGAATTTTTATGATTGACATTGTTAATATGATTTTGGCTGTTATCGGAGGCGTTTTCTTTTTGCTGGGTGTCTTCGCTCTTTTTAAAATGCTGACGAAGGCAAGGACACGCCTCCTTGATATGGTCGACGGCGATTTTTTGGCGTTCCTATCGCTGATTGTTTTTCTGCTCGTTCTTATCGCGGCGTCCGCCTACTGGATTTTCAGCAGTATCGACTTCGAGGCAGCGAGGAGTTTCAGAAGATACATTCACGGCTTCGCGGAAACGTATTTGTTTGAAGGCACGCTTTGCCTCTTGCTTACATACGGCTTTGCAAAAATCAATCCCGCCAAATTGAACGGGCGCGTTCAAATGAGCAGCGGCAAAAGGTCGCTTGTCATTGTGTTCGGAATTTTTTTCGGACTGCTTGCAATTTTTCTCGGCTTGCAAAAAATTATTGGCGGCTGACAAAAAAAATTTCCTCCGTAAAATTTTTCGGAGGATTTTTTTATTTCTTCAAGTTTGTTTTGAGTTCGACGGTAAATTTTGTGCCTTCGCCGAGTTTGGAGGCGACAGAAATTTTTCCTTCGTGAAGTTTGACAATTTCCGACGCAATCGCCAAGCCCAAACCGTTGCCGCCCATTTCACGACTGCGAGCTTTGTCGACGCGATAGAACCGTTCAAAAACTTTGTCCAAATCTTCGGGCGCGATACCGATGCCGCTGTCCATGACGGCGAAGACCACGCGGGTATTGCTGACGCTTTCCAAACGAACCAAAACCGCGCCGTCTTCGGGCGTGTATTTAATCGCGTTGTCGACGAGGATTATCGCGAGCTGTTTAATCTTCTGTTCGTCGGCGTTAATCGGTGCCTTGATAAAATTTTCGCCCGCGAGGCGGATATTTTTTTTCTCTGCAATGGGCGTCATCGTTCGGATAACTTGCTTTAAAATTTCCGTCAAGTCGAGCCGCTGAATTTTGACTTTGAGAGCGTTGTTATCACTTCGGGCGACCATGAGCAAATCGCTGACGAGGTTTGTCATTTTTTTGACTTCGCTTTTCAAATCCTCAAGCACTTGACGCAGGAAAGGATTTTCAATCGAGGGGTCTGCCAAAAGCAAATCAGCCGAAGCCATGACGACGGAAAGCGGCGTTCTCAATTCGTGCGAGGCGTCCGCCGCGAATTGTTTCTGCTTGTCGTAAGCCTCTTTGAGCGGAACGAGTGCCCTGCCCGCCATGTAATAGCCGATTGCCGACGCGATTAACAGCGCGACAAAGCCCAAGACAATTTGCGCGTAGGTTGCCTTCTGCAAGCCGGAATAAAGCGCGGTGACATCCTTGCCGACGTAAAGCGTTTGAACCGTTTTATCCGAGACGATTTTTTTTGAAGTCATCATCACGGTTGAAAGTTGTCCGGTTTCGTTCGTGTGCTGAAAGACTTCGACCTCGCCCTCGTCGATGCTCCAACTTTCGATGGTGTCAAGCACGAATTGTTCCAAGCGAAAAGACGCCCGCTCAAAGCGAATGAGTTGCTTGTTGTCGTTGAAGATGTAAAAAAATAAACGGTCGTTGACGCTCTTGTAGTAGCGATTTTCGTCAATGGTGAGGGAGGGATTCTGCAAATAAAAAGTTTGCGTTTCTGCGACACCGTTTGCCGCGTCCGAAAGTTCCTGCGCCTGTTCGGAAAACATTGACCAGTTCATTGCCATGTGCACGACGAAAATTATCAACGCCAAAAAAAGGCTCATTATCAGCGCGTAAGCAAAGGCAAGTTGCCGCCGACTGCGCCCGAAAATTTCCATAAGTGTTTATGCCTCAAGTCGATAGCCGATACCTCGAACGGTTTTAATTGCAATGCTGCCGTCGTCAACTTCCATAAGCTTCTTGCGCAAAATTTTCATGTAAGAATCGATGTTGTTGGAGGTAATGTCGCGTTCAAGCCCCCAAATGCGGTCGAGGATAATATCGCGGGGCACGACGACTCCGAGATTTTGTGCAAGCAAGTCGAAGATTTGGAATTCACGCGGCGAAAGTTGAATGACTTGATCTTTGCGCATGAGGACTTTGGTCGTGCGGTTGAGCGTGAAGGCACCGATTTCGATAACCTCCTGCTGAATTTTTTGCGTGGAACGTCTGCCGAGTGCGCGAAGTCTTGCCAAAAGTTCATCGAATTCAAACGGCTTGACAAGATAATCGTCCGCGCCCGCGTCGAGCCCCATTACTCTGTCTTCGACGGTGTCTTTGGCGGTGAGCATGATAATCGCACGTTCGTAGCCCGCCTCGCGCAGTTGCCGGCAAGCCTCAAGCCCGCTGACGTTGGGCATCATCCAATCCAAAATCAAAATGTCATACTCCGAGTACATCGCGTATTCAAAAATATCTGCGCCGTTTGTTATCCATTCGACGTTGAATTTATTTTGCACGAGCATGTACTCAATCAATTTGCCGAGCCGGCTGTCGTCTTCGGCAAGCAAAATTCTCATCATCTGTCTGTCACTCCCGAAAAATTTTTCATGATTATAACATGTAATTTTCAAAAGCACAATTCGCGGTTGATATTGGCGGCGGCAACTTTTATAATGACTTAAAATTTTTTTGGAGGGAAAATTTTTTGAAGGACGAGACCAAAAATAAAATCGCCGCGCAGATTGCCGAGCTTCATTTCGGAGAGGATTTGCCCGCCGAGATTGAGGGCTTCGCGCTGAAAAAAATCTTCGCGGTCGACGACGACAAATTTATTTTTTTCAGTTATGTCAATGACGAAACTCACTGCGCCTTGACGACTTACTTTCACGAGGAGACGATGGAGTTTAAAGTTCGTCGGAAAATCGGCTTGACGGAATTTTGTTTGACGAAATTTTTTACGGAGGACTTCGCGCATTTCAAAGAGCTGCTTGATGCGGAACTTGACGACGCGATAAAAAATCTGCGCGACTTCAAAAATAAAAGCCCGAATCGTTTTCTGCGCGAAAAAAAAATCGACACGTGGACTTACGGAAAAAATTTGCCCGCGACGCTTGAGGGCTTTGAACTTTTCATAAATCCTGCCGCGCCCGTCGAAGTCACGAACGGTTCCTTTATCGTCATAAACTACGCCGATTTTTCAATCAACAGCGACTTTGTAATTTACTACAACATTTACAGCGACGAATTTGGCGGCGAATCCAGAATCAACGGCGCGCCGCATGTCACTTACGCTTTCGACGCGAAGACTTTGGAAGACTTGGAGGACAAGCTCAAAAAAAATTTGGTCGACGAGCTTCACGCGATTCGTCAATAAAAAAATCCCGCCGATTTTTTTCGACGGGATAATTTTTTTGCGAGGAAAATTTTATCCTCTCTTGTAAGCGGTAACTTGCTTGTAATGTTTCTTGAAAAATTCTTCGGCGACTTGCGGGAAGAGCGCGTAGCTCAAAACGTCTTCGTCGGTCGGATTGAGGAAGCCCTTGTTGATGAGTTCGTCTTTGAATTGCGCGAAGGTCTCACCTTTGGCGTCTTCAATCGAGCAATCCTCAATGATTTGATCTTCGGGAACTTTGAGGGTATCGGTGATAAATTTGCGGTCGACGGGCACGGGCGTGCGTCCGAATTTGCCGCGAACCATATCTTTGAATTCGTTGGGAACCATCTTATAGCGTTCGCCCGCCATGACGTTGAAGGTTGCCATAGTTCCGACGATTTGGCTTGACGGAGTGACGAGCGGCGGATAACCGGCATCAGCGCGGACACGAGGCATTTCGTCGAGGAGGTCTTGATATTTATCTTCCATGCCCGCCTCTTTGAGTTGGTTGGCGAGGTTAGACAACATGCCGCCGGGAATTTGGAAGTCGAGAACGTTGACGTTAATATCGAAGTAACCTTTCAGCCCGAACTCTTCGATGAGTTCCTTTTTGACGCCGAGGAAATGTTTGGCAATGGGAGTCATTGCTTGACGGTCGAGCCCGGTATCGCGTTCGTGACCTTTTAACATTGCGACGATTGTTTCCGTGCAAGGTTGGGAAGTATCGCTTGCAAGAGGACTCAATGCGCAGTCGACAATGTCAACGCCTGCCTCAATCGCCTTGAGGTAAGTGGCATGACCGAAGCCGGAGGTGCAATGCGTGTGAAGTTCAACGGGAATATCCAAGCCGGCTTTGAGTTTCTTGACGAGGTCGTCAGCGGCATACGGCGCGAGCAAGCCCGACATGTCTTTGATACAGACGGAGTGGCAACCCATTTCCTGCAATTCTTTGGCAAGCTCGACGAACATCTCATTTGTGTGAACGGGGCTTATCGTGTAGACGAGGCAACCTTGAACTTCGGGCTTTTCGGGGCAAGCAAGAGCGGCTTTGATTGCAACGCGCAAATTGCGAACGTCGTTAAGGGCGTCGAAAATTCTGAACACGCCTATGCCGTGAGCCGAGGCATGTTGAACGAATTTTTCCACAACGTCGTTTGAATAGTGATTGTAGCCGAGAAGATTTTGTCCGCGCAAGAGCATTTGAATCGGCGTATTCTTGAGGTTGGCTTTGAGTTTGTCGAGGCGTTCCCAAGGGTCTTCATCCAAAAATCTCAAGCAGCTGTCGAAAGTCGCGCCGCCCCATGCTTCCAGAGCTTTATAACCGATTTTGTCGAGGCTCGCAAGCATCGGCTCCATTTGACGATAACGCATACGAGTGGCAAGCAGCGATTGATGCCCGTCGCGCAAGACTGTTTCCATAATTTGAAGCGGTTTCGCCATAAATACACCCTCCTAAAAAATTTTGTAACGTTTGCAACGATTATAGATTTTATTTATTGCAATGTCAATCGGCGCGGCGAATTTTATAAATGAAACTTATCGCGAAATAAAGCACCTTAAAAGATTTTTTGTCGAGCAGCCAAGTTGCTTTATGACTTGAAATTATTTTCAGAGTGTGTTAGATTATCGGCGTTTAAAAAATTTTTGGGAGGTTTTATTCTCATGGCAATCAGCTTGAAAAAAGGACAGAAAGTTGACCTCACGAAGACGAACCCCGGCTTGAAAAATATTTTAATCGGACTCGGCTGGGATACAAACAAGTATGACGGCGGCTCCGACTTCGACCTCGACGCCTCCGTTTTCCTGCTCAATGCAAGCGGCAAAGTCAATTCCGACGACGATTTTGTTTTCTACGGCAACCTCAAGCACGTTTCCGGCTCCGTCGAACACATGGGCGACAACTTGACCGGCGCGGGCGAAGGCGACGACGAGGAAATTAAAATCGACCTCAGCAAAGTTCCCGAAAACATCGACAAGATTGACTTCACCGTCACGATTTACGAGGCGGAAGAACGCAAGCAGAATTTCGGGCAAGTCGAGAATGCTTTTATCCGCGTCGTGAATGAGGCGAACAACGAGGAACTTATCCGCTACGACCTCGGCGAAGATTTTTCGATTGAGACGGCGGTCGTTATCGGTCAGCTCTATCGCAACAAGGGCGAATGGAAATTCAACGCAATCGGCTCCGGCTTCAGCGGCGGGCTTGCCTCGCTCGGCAAAAATTACGGCGTCAACGTGTAAACTGCAATGTGCAATTCGTAATGCGTAATGCGTGATAGTTTTTGATTTTCATTGCGCATTGCGCATTTCGCATTCCTTATTGCTTTTGAAAGGAGCATTTTAAATGGCAGTCAGCCTTCAAAAGGGACAAAAAGTTTCTCTCAAAAAATCCGACGGCAAAAAACTTTCGCACCTCATGGTCGGGCTCGGTTGGGATGCTGCAGAACAAAAGAAAGGTTTCTTCGGCAGATTGTTTGGCGGTGCCGACAGTATCGACTGCGACGCCTCCGTTTTTCTCTGTCAAGACGGCAGGTTTGTCGATAAAGACGACCTCGTTTATTTCGGCAACCTCGAACACAGAAGCAAAGCGGTTAAGCACATGGGCGACAACCTCACCGGCGAGGGCGAAGGCGACGACGAACAAATTTTTGTTGACCTCGATGAAATTCCGAATCGCTACGACAAATTGATTTTCGTCGTCAACATTTACAAAGCCGTCGACCGCAAACAGCATTTCGGCATGATTAGGAACGCTTACATTCGCATTGTCGACAACGATAATCACGAGGAACTTTGCCGCTTCAACTTGAGCGACGATTATACCAATATGCTTTCGATGATTGCCGGCGAAGTTTACAGGCGCGGCGACGAGTGGAAATTTAACGCTATCGGCTCCGGCACGACGGACACCGGCTTGACAGATCTGTCTAAAAGGTTCAGATAAGCCATGAAAAAATTTTTCACGCTTTTAATCGCGGCTCTGCTCTTGGCGACGACGCCCGCGCAAGCTGAAAATTTAGGCATCGGGCTTTCGGACATTTCGGCGGAAAAATTTAACACGCCCATTGAAAAATTTTATGCCGCGTTGCCCGAAGGCAAAGGCGATTACAAAAGTCGAGTGCGTCCGATTTTGATTGAAGGCGCAATGAATACCGAGACGGAAGTTTTGATTCGCGCCTTGAAAAATCCCGTTGCCTATCGAGAGCTGAATTATCTTTTCGTTGCGGGCACTTACAAAAATTATCCCGTCGTGATTGTTCGCACGGAAATCGGCATGGCAAACGCGGCGGCTTCCACGGCTCTTGCGATAAAAAAATTTAATCCGATAGCCGTCATCAATCAAGGCACGGCAGGCGGTCACGACAGCGCGTTGAAAATCGGCGACATTATTATCGGCGAAAAAAGTTTCGACCATACCGCGTTCAGAAGTGCTTATTCGGCGGCGGGCGAGGGTATCGATTTAACCAAGCAGGAAAATATCGGCACTTACGCCTACGACAAGGCTTCGGGAAAATTTCAAGCTTACACGGAATATTTCGCCGACCCGACGCTTTTGAATGTTGCAAAGAAAGTTGCTGCCGCGAATAAAAATTTCAACGTCGTATCGGGTGTTATCGGCACCGGCAACACTTGGCTTGAGTGCGTTGACTACATAAACTTCTTGCACGAAAAATACGGCTCAAGCTGTGAAGAAATGGAGACCACTTGCGCCGCGCAGATTTGCCAAAATGCGGGCTTGCCGTTCATAAGTATTCGCGTCCTTTCGGACAACGTGACCAACGACAACAGATACGTTCCCGAAGCCGCGAAAGTTTGTCAGGATTTTGTTTTGCTCGTCGTTGAGGATTACATTCGCGACGTGTTGAAAAAATAAGTGATTAGTGATTAGTGGTTAGAAATCTAATCACTAATCACTAAACTGGAGGTATCAAGTTGAAAATCACAGGTTTAACCGATGCTCAAGTCCAAGAGGCAAAAGCGAAGTTCGGCGACAACAGCATAACCGAACAGGCTCGCGAAGGTTTCTGGGACAAGCTCAAGGGAAATTTCGACGACCCGATAATAAAAATTTTAATCTTCGCGCTCTTGCTCAACGTGTTCTTTGCGTTCATGGGCAAGGCGGAATGGTATGAATCGGTCGGCATAGCAATGGCGGTTTTGTTGGCGACAATGGTCTCAACTTTTTCCGAATATCGCAACGAAAGCGCATTTCAAAAATTGCAGGGCGAGGCGTCGTTGATAAAGTGCAAAGTCTATCGTAACGGCGTCGTCACCGAAATTCCGATTAACGATATAACAATGGGCGATTGCGTCCTCTTGCAGACGGGCGATAAAATTCCTGCCGACGGCGTGATTATCGACGGCTCGATAAACGTCGACCAATCGATTTTGAACGGCGAGGCTAAGGAAGAAGAAAAAACTCCCGCGCCGAATGAAACTGCCGACGCCGAAGCTGCTCAAAGTCAAGACTTCCTCAATCCACATAAAGTTTTTCGTGCGGCAGTCGTGGCGGGCGGTTCCGCAGTCATGAGGACAGTCACGCTCGGCGACAACACCGTTTACGGAAAAATCGCGGGCGAATTGCAAATCGACGAAGACCGCGACACTCCGCTCAAGCTCAAGCTCGGTGACCTCGCCGATCAAATTTCCAAGTTCGGTTATATCGGCGGTGTGGCGATTGCCGTTGCGTTCATGTTTGAGCGTATCGTCATTCAAAATAATTTCGACGGCGCGTTGATGGCGGCTTACTGCTCCGACTGGATGAATATTTTAAACAGTCTCGTTGAAGCCGTTATGCTCGCCGTGATAATTATCGTCATGGCTGTGCCCGAAGGCTTGCCGCTCATGATTGCGATTGTCTCCGCGCAGAACATGGGCAAGATGTTAAAAGATAACGTCCTCGTCAGAAAAATTTCCGGCATTGAAACGGCGGGCAGCTTGAATCTTCTTTTCAGCGACAAGACCGGCACAATCACCAAAGGCTTGCTTGAGGTCGTCACGTTCATTGACGGCACCGCGAATTTCACGGAAACTTTCGACAAACTTAGCGGCAAGCTTCAATCGCTCGTTTCGCTGTCAATCAGATTTAATAACGGCGCAGTCATCACGGGCGACAAAATCGTCGGCGGCAACATGACGGACAGAGCTTTGCTCGGATTTTTAATCGGCAAGGACACCGCGCCCAATGTCAACGTCGTTGATACCGTTCCTTTCGACAGCGCGAAAAAATATTCTATGGCAAAAGTCAGCGGCGATTACAACTTGTGGCTTATCAAAGGCGCGCCCGAACGTTTGCTTGACAAGTGCAGCTACTACTACGACGCGGACGGCACTAAGCAAAAACTTTCCTCGACTGTTGCAATTAATGCAAAGATTGATGAGCTTGCAAACCGTGCGATAAGAACTCTTGCCCTCGTGACTTATGACGGCGAGGTTACCGACGGAAACATTCCCGACAGCGGCTTGACGTTCGTGGGCGTCACGGGCATTCGCGACGACGTGAGACCCGACGCGATTAAAGCTATCGAACAAGTTCATTCGGCGGGCGTGCAAGTCGTCATGATTACCGGCGACCGAAAAGAAACCGCGCAGGCCATTGCGAAAGAGGCAGGCTTGATTGAGATTGACGACGCGATTGTCATAACCAGTGCCGAACTCAACGAAATGAGCGACGAGGAAGTCAAGCAGAAACTCCCCAAGCTCCGCGTTATCGCACGCGCTTTGCCCACAGATAAAAGTCGTCTCGTTCGTCTTGCGCAAGAATTAAATTTGGTTGTCGGCATGACCGGCGACGGCGTCAACGATTCGCCCGCGCTCAAAAAAGCTGATGTCGGTTTTGCAATGGGCGGCGGCACGGAAGTTGCAAAAGAGGCAAGCGAAATTGTTATCCTCGACGACAACTTTAAATCAATCGGCAAGGCGATTCTCTACGGCAGGACAATCTTCAATTCAATTCGCAAGTTCATTATCTTCCAGCTGACAATAAACGTCGGCGCGGTTTTAATTTCGTTCGTGTGTCCTCTGCTCGGCTTGGAAAATCCGTTGTCAATAACTCAAATCCTCTGGGTCAATCTCGTCATGGATACTTTGGCGGCTCTTGCTTTCGGCGGCGAACCTGCGCTTGACAGATTCATGGAAGAAGCTCCAAAAAAACGCGACGAAAAAATTATCAACAAATACATGTACTCGGCTATCGGCACCGGCTCGCTTTGGGGATTCGCAATGGGCTTGGTCTTCCTGCTCACAGACTTTAGCCGCGACCATTTCCGCGACATAAATCCCGAAGGCGTCACCCTTTCTTTCGGCGGCGACAGCGTCTACGTTTTGACCGGCTACTTTGCCTTCTTTATCTTCCTTGCCGTGTTTAATGCCTTCAACGCACGCACGGACAGGATAAATCTTTTCGACAATATCGGAGGCAACTCCGGCTTCTTGAAAGTCATGGGCTTAATCGTCGTTGTGCAAATCGCAATGACTTATCTCGGCGGCGCAATCCTCCGCTGCTACGGCTTGACGGCTTCCGAATGGATTTTCGTTTTGGCGATGGCGTTCACGATTATTCCCGTCGACATTGTCCGCAAGCTGATTATCGGCGGCTCAAAATAAAATTTTCGTCAACAAGGATATTTCGGCAGCACAAAGAATTTTTGCCGAAATATCTTTTTTTTTCGGGAGTCTTTGTCATGAAAAATTTCTCGCCTGCAGTTTCAGTGATTGTTCCAATGTTCAACGCGGAAAAATTTTTGAGCGTGTGCCTCGAAAGTATTTTGATTCAAACGTTCAAAGATTTTGAGGTTATCCTTGTGGACGATTGCTCAACCGATTCAAGCCTCGCCCTTGCCGAAAGTTATCTTGAAAAATTCGGCGGGCGTTTGAAAATTATAACCTTGCCCGAAAACACCGGCAGCGGAGCCGTCCCGCGAAACGTCGGGCTTGAATACGCGCAAGGCAAATATATTTTCTTCACGGACAACGACGACTTGCTGACAGATAACGCGCTTGAAACGCTTTACAATTTCGCGGAGGAATATCGGGCGGAAGTCGTTTACATGGAAAAATTTTTTACCTGCAACGAAGAGCCCGTTCCGAAAAATTTTACGCTTTCCGTTTGGCGAAAAGATTCTTTGGTTGACGAGCCGACTTTTGAACCGGACAATTTGAGTGAACGCATAAAAAAATTTTTGAGTTCGGAATTTTGGTGGGCACCTTGGGGAAAATTTTTCCGCAGAGATTTTTTGATAAGCAATGAAATTTTTTTCCCGCAAATGACGATAGCCGACGACGTTATCCACACGTTCAAGATAATTTGCCTCGCGAAAAAAATTCTGCGGGTGCCGCCGCCGCTTTACGTCTATCGCACAAATAAATCTTCGTGGTATCGCCGCACACGCTCGCCCGAACAAATGATAACCTTCCGAACAAGCTCGCTGATACTCGGCTTGGATTGCCTCGATGAATTCATGCGCGGCTTGGAGTATTTCAAAAAAAATCCCGTCGTTCGTTTGCAGGTTTTGAATTTCTTCGCGCTCATGCAACTGGACAACATGGCGGAGGCTTTAAAAAGTTTGGACGCGGCAGAAGTCTACGAAATTTTTTTGCGCGAATTTAAAGAGGCGGGCAGCACTCAACCCGCGCTGATTTCCTATCTCTTGCTCATGACGAATCTTTATCGAAATGAATTGAAGGCTTTGACATGAAAAACTTTTCTGATAAAATGTGCGTGTAAAAATTTCTTTGGGGGTGAGACGATGGAGCTTGGCAAGGGACAAAAAATTCCGCTCAATGAAAACTTTTTGACGATAAAATTTCAACGCCCCGACAGTGCTCTTGAGATTGACACGGCGGCCTTTTTGACGGACGAACGAGGCAAAGTTGCCGGCGACGAGGATTTTGTTTTCTACGGCAACGCCCGCCACAATTCCGGAGCCGTCACGCACAACAACGACGATTCGATTGACATTGACCTTTCAAGAATTCCTCGCCATGTCGAAAAAATTTCTTTGACTGCCACGATTTACGAAGCCGATAAACGCCGACAAAACTTCAGCATGATTAAAGGCGCGGTCTTGAAAATTTTCGGAGCACGCGGCGAAATTGCAACTTTCCCGCTTGAAAATTTTTCGGTTGAGACGGCGATTGTTCTGGGCGAAGTCTATCGCTATAAAGGTGCTTGGAAGTTCAATGCAAAGGGCGCGGGTTTCAGCGGAGGACTTGCCGCCCTGTGCAATGATTTCGGCATCGAAGTCAAAGACGTGCAACCTCAACCGCCGCCCGAACCTCCGAAGCCGAAAATTAACACAAGCCGCGAACGCTCAACCAAGAGCCGTGAAAAAATAAAAATCCCGCCGCCGCCTCAAGCTCGCGAAGAACCTCCTCAACCGAAAAAAGTTGAACTTCGCAAGGGACAGAAAGTCAGCCTCGTCAAGAAAGGCAACACTCTCGGCGAAATCGTCATCAATCTGAATTGGAGCCAGCCGCCGAAAAAAAGCGGTTTCTTCAGCCGTTTCACAAGTCAAGGCATCGACCTCGACCTCGCGTGTCTCTTTGAACTCAAAGACGGAAATATCGGCGCGATTCAAGCTTTGGGCAATCACTTCGGCGAACTGAATTATCCGCCTTACATTGCCCTCGACGGCGACGACAGGACGGGTGCGGTTGCTGCGGGCGAAACGATTCGCGTCAACGGCAAATACGCCGACAAGATTCGCAGGATTTTGATTTACACTTTTATCTACGAAGGCGCGGCGAATTGGGAAGAGGCAAAAGGAGTTGTCACGGTGAATTGTCCCGGCAGCCCCGAACTTATCGTGCGCATGGATGAATACGGCTCGCGCAAGCACACCTGCGCAATCGCTCTGCTTGAAAATGTCGGAGGAACTTTCAGCGTCGAGAAAGTCGTTGAGTTCTTTGACGATTCGGAGCAAATGGATCGTGCGTTCGATTGGGGATTGCGTTGGACGGTCGGCAGAAAGGATTGAATAATGGACGTTGCTTATTGGTCGAATCATGAACTTGTCGGCAGGGCAATGAATGTGACTTTGCGGGAGATATTGGCGCCCTACGTTGCCAAAGAGCTTTTCGACAATTACGGCAAAGACAGCTGGTGGACTGAAGGCGTCTTGAATGTTCTGCACGATTATCGGAAAACAGATTTGCCGCCGGGCGGAGACTACGCGGAGCTTGTCGAATCGCTTGACATACATCGCTGTTTGCTTTTGATTGAAATTCATTGGCGAAACATTTTCGGCAAGAAACAGCCGCGAAAATATTTGGATTGGGTCAGGGAATTAAAGAATGTTCGCAACGAATGGGCGCACACTCATTGGAAAAATTTTGATGAACGTTATACGACGCGGGCACTCGATACAATGTTGCTTCTTTGCGAAAAGCTCGACGACGAAAACGTCAACAAGCTGCGGGACATGTTGCGCGAAAGAGTTCAAAGCAATGTCGGAGGCTCAAGTCCTGTAAACATAAAAAGAAACGGAAATTTTTCTGCCGCCGGTTCGCGGGAAAAACTTCCGCCAAATACCAAGAACAAGAAGAGGAGAGGATCATCTATGGCTATCAGTTTGCAAAAGGGTCAGAAAGTTGACTTGACGAAAGGCAATCCCGGTTTGAAGAAACTTTTAATCGGGCTCGGTTGGGATGTCAACAAATACGACGGCGGGCACGACTTCGACCTCGACGCGGCGGCATTTCTTTTGGGCTCAAACGGCAAAGTCAATTCCGACGAGGATTTTGTTTTCTACAACAACCTCAAGCACAAGAGCGGCGCGGTTGAACACATGGGCGACAACCTCACCGGCGAAGGCGAAGGCGACGACGAGGAGATTAAAGTTGACCTCGAAAAAGTTCCCTCCAACGTCGATAAGATTGATTTCACCGTCACGATTTACGACGCAGAGGCTCGCCGCCAAACTTTCGGGCAAGTCAGCAACGCTTATATCCGCGTCGTCGACGACATGACCGGCAAAGAGATTATCCGCTACGACCTCGGCGAAGATTTTTCTGTTGAGACGGCGGTTGTTGTCGGCGAAATTTATCGCAACAAAGGCGAATGGAAATTCAATGCAATCGGCGCGGGCTGGAGCGGCGGCTTGGCGGCTCTCGGCAGAAATTACGGCGTCAACGTGTGATTGATTAAAAATTTTTTTACGGCTCTCGGCTTCGGTCGGGAGCTTTTTTGTTGATAAAATTTCAACGGCGAAATATAATTGACGCAATCAAGGAGGTTTAAACTTGAAAATATTTTTTTCGGCAGGCGAGGCGTCCGGCGATGTTCACGGCGCATCTTTGGCTCGCGAAATAAAAAAAATTTCTCCTTCGACAGAGCTTATCGGCTTCGGCGGAAATTTGATGGAAGCGGCGGGCGTCAAACTCGTGCGCAACTTCAAAGATTACAACGTCATGGGCGTCGTCGAAGTCATAAAAAATTTGCGCAGGATTTTGAAACTCCTCGACGACTTGACGGAAACTATCCGCGAAGAAAAACCCGATTTGCTCGTGCTGATTGATTATCCCGATTTCAACTGGCGACTTGCCGAACGCGCAAAAAAACTCGGCGTAAAAATTTTGTCGTATATCCCGCCGTCGGCTTGGGCTTGGCGAAAAGGTCGTGCCAAATCCTGCGCGGCAATCGCTGACGTGTTCGTTGCAATCTTTCCGTTTGAACTTCCCGTTTACGAGGCGGCGGGCGCGAAAATTTTTTTCTTGGGCAATCCGCTCGTCGATACCGTCAAGCCGTCAATGTCGAAAGTCGAGGCGCGAAAATTTTTCGGCGTGAAAGAATCGGAGCAAGTGATTTTGTTGATGCCGGGCTCGCGTCGCCAAGAAATAAAATTGCTCTTGCCGCCCATGATTGAAGCCGCGAAAATTTTATCGGGCAAAAAATTTTTCCTGCCGGTTGCGGATGGCGTCGAACAATTAATCGACACGGCAGGGCTTGATATAAAACTTGTGAACTCGGCTCGGCGATATGACTTAATGCAAATCGCTGACGCGGCAATCGCCACTTCGGGCACGGTCGTCTTGGAGGCGGCACTTTTGAATTTGCCTTGCGTCGTTTTGTACAAGATGGCTCCGCTGAATTTTTTTATCGGAAAACTTTTGGTCGACATAAAATTTTTCAGCTTGCCGAACATTTTGGCGGGCGAAAAAATTTTGACGGAACTTCTTCAAGACGAAGTGACGCCCGAAAAAATTTCCTCCGAAGTCAAAAAGCTTTTGAGCAATAAAATTCAAGTCGTCGAAAAATTGCAGGCGGCTTGCGCAAAACTCGGAAAGCCCGGCGCGGCGTCGAGGGTCGCTCAAAAAATCTTGGA
>CAMVAG010000013.1 GCA_947165405.1 uncultured Selenomonadales bacterium | reverse complement strand
GGCGTTGCGGTTTTGAGTATGCACGCGCCTTGGGAAGTGACTTCCAAGATTGACATCTACGAGACCAAAAAAGGTTACTCCGCCTTCTTGGAAGGGATTTAAATTTGCAAGAGAAAATTTTTCGAGCCGATTGCTTTAAAGGCAGTCGGCTTGATTTATTTTATGAAGTCGTTATAATCAACCGCATGAAAAAATATTTTAGAATCATGAGGCTTGACCACTGGATAAAACAATTTTTTATTGTTCCCGGGATTATTTGCGCGGCTCTCTTGGCGAAAGAAAATCTTGTTCTTGAAAATCTTGCCGCGAATATCTTTGAAGGTTTTATCGCCACGTGTTTGATTGCCTCCGCCAATTACGTTATTAACGAATATCTCGACGCCGAATTTGACAAATATCACCCGACGAAAAAATTTCGTGCCGCCGTCAAAGAAACTCTGAACGGAAAAATTATTTTTCTGTTGTGGCTCGCGCTGACGATTTTTGGATTGAGTATTGCCGCGCTCGTAAACAAATATTTTTTTGCAACGGCGATTTGGCTTTGGCTCATGGGAATTTTTTACAACGTCAAGCCTGTCAGGACAAAAGACCTCGCTTATCTTGACGTGCTGACCGAATCCGTCAACAACATGATTCGTTTGTTGATGGGTTGGTTTATTGTCGTTGAGGAATTTATTTTGCCGCCGTCAAGCATTGTGCTCGGCTATTGGATGCTCGGCGCGTTCCTCATGGCGATAAAACGTTACGCCGAATATCGCATGATTGGCAATCCCGAACTCGCCGCCGCTTACAGAAAATCTTTCGGAAATTATTCTGAAGTCTCGCTTTTGACAAGTGCATTTTTTTACGCAATGTGCTCGATATTTTAATCGGCGTGTTTCTCGTCAAGTATCGGATTGAATTGGTTTTGTTCATGCCGGTGCTCGTCGGCTTGTATTGTTATTATTTTTGGCTGTCGTTCAAAAAAGATTCGGCGGTTCAAAAGCCCGAAAAACTTTATCACGAACGCGGCTTGATGATTTATTGTCTGCTGTCGATAATTTTATTCACGCTGCTGATGACGGTCGACATTCCCGCGCTGAAAATTTTCACGACAAATGAGTTGATTCACCTTTGAAGAATTACAAGGCTTGGATTTTGGATTTTGACGGCACGCTGACCAAACAACTGCCCGTGCGAATTGTCATGGCTCTTTGGTTGGCGGGCTATTATTTTTTTCACCCGACACGCCTCAAGGAAATTTTTATCTTGCAAGCTTGGCGGCGGTTGAGGGAAAATCGTTTCTGCGCGGCGGAAAAAAATTTTTATGAATTGCAGCTGGCGGAAGTCTCTCGACGATACAACTTATCCGCCGGCTCTGTCGAAAAAATTTTGAACGCTTGGCTGATTGAACGCCCGCTGAAAATTTTGCGCTTCTGTACTCGAAAAAAAATCCTCGCCGCCGCGAAATTTTATCAAAGGCTCGGCGTAAAAATGATTGTTTATTCGGATAATCCCGTTCGTGAAAAATTATCCGCGATTGATTTTTCGCCCGACGCAGCTTTTTCCGCCGACGAAATTTTTTGCATGAAGCCCGACGTTCACGGCTTGAAAAAAATTTTGGCGAAGTTCAAATTAAATCCTTCCGACGTGCTTTATATCGGCGACCGTGACGACCGTGACGGTCTTTGCGCAAAAGCTGCAGGCACGGATTATCTCGACGTGAAAAAATTTGAGGAGTCGTTATGAATAAAAATTTTTCTCTGCTTGTCATCGCCATAAGCTCATGTTGTTTCGTCGTGAGTTATTTTTTATTGGGCGAGTTGCAAAAAGTTTGGGACGCAGCCGAATTTCCTTTGTTTGATTTTCACGGACAATGGGCATTGTGTGCTTACACTTTGCGCGGCGTCGACCCCTACGCGATAACGGGACTCAAAACGCCGCTGATTGAAGAAATCGGAATCATTCATCCCGAATGGTCGACTGCGCCTTGGGGGCTTTTGCTTGGAAATTTTTTTTATCCCGGATTCTTGGACACGACAAACGCCGGAATATATTTCCTCATGCTAAATATTTTTTTCCTGCTTATAACGCCTGTTGTCCTCAAAAAAAATTTTTTTCGCTTGGCACCCATAATAACGCCTGCATTGTTCATAAGCTTTTTTATCTCGTCATATTTCGGGAATGCGGGTGCGGTAATTTGTTGCCTCTTGATTTTGAGTTGTGTTTTGGTCGATGACTTGCCGATTTTATCGGGAATTTTTTTGAGCGTGGCAATGGTAAAACCGCAAGTCGCTCTGCCGATATGCTTTGCTTTACTCCTGCGAAAAAATTTTAAGGTCTTAACGATTGCGGCATTGACAGATTTTGCGTCTTGGGGTGCGGCGGCTTTCATAACGAATCAATCGCCGATAACTTTGCTGACGGAATTTTTATCGATAAATACGGGCGGGCACACGGTTTTTTCGGGGCTGTTCACTTTGGCTTTCCCCGAAGATAAATCGCTCGCAATGGGCTTGAGCATGTTGGCAGGAGTGATATTCATTTGGCTGACATGGCGTCTCGGCTTCAAGGACGAAAAAATTTTTTGGATGTGCCCCGCGTGCTTGTCAACAACTTTTTTTGCTTATTCCTTCCACAACGAATTTTTTATCTTGATACTTCCCGCGCTTGCCTGCATACATTTTGCCTCACGTGAAGAAATTTTCTCGACAAAAATTTTTTGGCTCGTCGCGTTTGTATTTTTGGCTTTGGGCGTTTACGTTTTGTTTTTACCTTTAAGGATTTTTCTTGCAGACTTGACCTTGTCTTTTTGGATTGCCCGAACGATTTTTGCCGTGATGTTAATCTTGCTCGGATTTTTTATGTCAAGAGCTTTTAAATTTTCCGCTTGAATTGTCAAAAAATTTTTGATTGATTATTGCAACTTTGCCCGCCGATATGTTAAAATACAAACGTTGTTTAGGAGGGGTGCAAGCCCCGCGAATATATGTGAATAAATTTTTAGGAGGTATGCTAAATGCCGTTAATCACAACCAAAGCTATGTTCAAGAAGGCTCACGAGGGTCAATTCGCAATCGGCGCGTTCAACGTCAACAACATGGAAATCGTTCAGGGCATCACCAGTGCCGCTGCCGAACTTCAATCGCCTGTCATTCTTCAATGCTCCGCCGGCGCACGTAAATATGCAAACCATCAATATCTCGTCCACCTCGTCCGCGCAGCTCTCGAAGTCAACGACATTCCGATTGCTCTGCACCTCGATCATGGTCCGGATTTCGCAACTTGTAAGTCCTGCATCGACGGCGGCTTTACCTCCGTCATGTTCGACGGCTCGCACTATCCCTTTGAGGAAAACATTGAGAAGACCAAAGAAGTTGTCGAATACGCACATGCTCACGGCGTAATGGTTGAGGCGGAACTCGGTCAGCTCGCAGGCGTCGAGGACGATGTCAGCGTTGATGCCGACAAAGCTCACTACACCAAACCCGAAGAAGTCGTCGAATTCGTTTCCAAGACGGGCTGCGATTCTCTCGCTATCGCTATCGGCACCAGCCACGGCGCATTCAAATTCACGCCCGAACAATGCACCCGCAATCCCGAAACCGGCGTTCTTGAGCCGCCCGAACTTCGCTTTGACATCCTCGCCGAGATCGAAAAACAAATCCCGGGCTTCCCGATTGTTCTTCACGGCGCATCTTCGGTCATTCCGAAATACGTCAAGATTATCAACGAGCACGGCGGCAAACTTAAAGACGCAGTCGGCATTCCCGAAGACCAACTCCGCAAAGCAGCAAAATCCGCTGTTTGCAAAATCAACATCGACTCCGACCTCCGTCTTGCAATGACTGCAGGTATCCGCGAACACTTCGACCAATTCCCCGAACACTTTGACCCGCGTCAATACCTCACTCCTGCTCGCAACTACATTAAAGAACTCGTTGCCCACAAGATTAAAAACGTTCTCGGCTCCGAAGGCTCTGCGGCAGCCATCATGGCAATTGCATAAGCAAAAAATTTTTAACTTAATTTCGACCGAAAAAACCGCTCTCAAACTTTGGGGGCGGTTTAGTTTTGAAGTTATCTGAAGGAGGATTTCGTTTGATACGGTTTGAGGATTTGCAGGGCGTCGGTAAAGCATTAATGACACCCGTAGCGATTTTGCCGGTGGCGGCACTGCTCTTGCGTTTCGGCTCGCCCGACTTGCTTGACATCCCGCTAATCGCAAAGGCAGGCGGAGTGGCCTTCGATAACTTGCCGACAATTTTTGCAATAGGTATCGCCTTCGGGCTCACCAAAGACACACATAATAACGGCGTGGCAGGCTTGGCGGGTTTTATCGCTTGCACAATTTTAAACGAGGCATTGAAAACGATTGACCCCGAACTTGACATGGGATTTCTTGCCGGCATTGTCAGCGGTTTGACGGCGGGATTTTTATACAATCGCTTTTACAAAATCCGTCTGCCCGAATTTCTTGCTTTCTTCGGCGGCAGGCGTTTTGTCCCGATTGTAACTTCCTTTGCGGCGATTGGTCTTGCGATTGTCTTCGGATTCATTTGGCCTCCGATTCAACACGCGATTAATTCTTTCGGCGAACTGCTCATAAGCTTGGGCGGCTTCGGAACTTTTGTTTACGGCGTGTGCAATCGTGCGCTGATACCTTTGGGGCTCCACCACATTTTGAACGACTTGATTTGGTTCGTCTTCGGCTCGTACACTGTTCCCGAAACGGGCGTCGTCGTGACGGGTGACTTGAACAGATTTTTTGCGGGAGACCCGAAGGCGGGAATTTTTATGTCGGGCGGCTTCCCGATAATGATGTTCGGATTGCCGGCGGTCGCGCTTGCAATGTATCGCACTGCCAAACCCGAAAATCGAAAAAAAGTTGCGGGCGCGTTAATGTCTATGGCGTTGACTTCATTTTTGACGGGCATAACAGAGCCGATTGAATTTTCTTTCCTCTTCCTCGCGCCGGTGCTTTACGTCTTCCATGCCTTCTTATACGGCGTGTCGATGTGGTTTTGTTGCGAATCGGGAATTTTGATGGGCTTCGGTTTTTCGCCGAGCTTTATCGATATGATTTTGTCTTGGGGAATTTCCACGCGCCCCGCACTGATTATCCCGATGGGTTTGGTCTTCGGCACTTTTTATTACTTGGTGTTCAGCTGGGTGATTGAGACTTTTGACTTGCCGACGCTCGGTCGCTACGACGAAGGACTTTCCGGCTTTGGTAATCTTGACACGGAAGAACTGGCCGCACAAATTGTCAAAGGCTTGGGCGGCAAGGAAAATCTTTCGACGGTCGACAACTGCGCGACGCGATTGCGTGTGACCGTCAAAGACTCCGCCAAAGTCGACGAAAAAGTTTTGAAGGCGGCGGGAGCCAAAGGCTTCCTCCAAAGCGGCAATGCAATTCAAATTGTTATCGGCACGCAAGTTGAATTTGTTGCCGACGAAATTAATTCTTTCCGTCGTGCCTAAAAAAATTCTGCGACTTTGACGCAAGCCGCTCTCAACTTCGAGGGCGGTTTTATTTTGCAAATATATTTTGTACGTGATACAATCGACAAAAATTTTGGAGGCAATTCGATGGTTAAAATAATTTTTTGCGACATGGACGGCACGCTCCTCACGAGTGAAAATAAATTGCCCGAAGGCTTCGACGAGGCGATGACCGAACTCAAACGCCGCAATGTTATCTTCGCGCCTGCCAGCGGGCGGCAATATTTTTCTCTGCTGAAGTCTTTTGAAAAGTATCGTGACGAATTTTTATTCCTCGCCGAAAACGGGACGCTCGTCATGCACAAGGGCAAAGAAATTTTCAGCAGTCCTCTCGGCTTCGAGGCAGCAAGAAAAGTTTTGGCGGTAAGCGAGGGCTTTGAAAATATTTTGCGCGTCTATTGCGGCAAGAAAGATGCTTACCTCCGCCGCGAACAGGACACGCCCGAATTTCAAGCCGAGCTTAACAAATATTACACGCACAACGGCGTTGTCGACGACTTCGACGAGCTTGACGACATCCCGTTGAAAGTTGCGCTCTTCGACCCGACAGGCAACTCCGCGAAAAATATTTACAGCAAGCTCACGCAATTTTATGACGAGTTGCAAGTTGTCTTGAGCTCCGATTATTGGGTTGACATTATGTCGCCCGGCATTAACAAGGGCGAGGCCGTCAAAAATATTCAGCGCGTCATGAACTTCAAGCCCGAAGAGTGCGCGGCGTTCGGCGACTACCTCAACGATTACGAAATGATGCAGGCGGTCGGCTACGGCTTTGCAATGGCGAACGCTCACCCCGATTTGAAAAAGATTGCCAAGTTCATGACCGAGAGTAACGACGAAGCCGGCGTTATCAACGGAATTCGGCGGCTTATCGTTTACGGGTTGATTTAAGGAGAAAATTTTATGGCGATAAATTTTGTGACGTTCGATATGCTGAATAAATTGCTGATTCAAAACTTGCACCGAATCCCGCATGACATTGACGTTGTTGTCGGCGTGCCCAGAAGCGGCTTGATTGTGGCGAATATGATTGCCTGCTACTTGAATAAACCTTTGACGGACGTTGCCGGTGTCATTGCGGGCAAATTCTTTGACGCGGGCAACACGAAAAATAAAATCGATTGGGCACGAGATTTTTCGTCCGTGAAAAAAATTTTGGTCGTCGAAGACAGTGCAGCTTCAGGAGCATCAATCAACCAAGTTAAAAATCGTCTCGCGCTCGTCAATGTAGAGAAAATTTATCTTGCCGCAATCGTTGAGCCGCATGCTGTCAATATGGTTGATTTGTTTTTTGCAGTCGTTCCTTCACCGCGAATGTTTGAATGGAATTATATGCATCATGGCTTTTTAAAATATTGTTGCGTTGATTTTGACGGTGTCCTTTGCCGAGACCCGACCCCCGAAGAAAATGACGACGGCGAAAATTATCGTAACTTTATCTTGAATGCAACTCCGAAATTTATTCCCTCTCAACCGATTGGGATGATTGTGACTGCTCGGCTGAAAAAATACGCCGAAGAGAGTAAATTTTGGTTACGAAAGCACAAAGTTCCATACGGCAGTTTAGTGATGTTGAATTTGGAATCGGCAGAACAACGGCGGGCACTCGGTCTGCACGCAAATTTCAAGGCACAAGTTTACAGTGAATTAAAAAACGCGGAATTATTCATAGAAAGTGATTGGAATCAGGCGCGGATTATAGCGCACTTATCGCGTAAAGATGTTTTCTGTGTAGAGACAGGTATAATGATTCGGGGGGGGATAAAAATTAAAGCTAATTTTTTGTTATGGAGGATTTCGGATGGTCACGGCGATTTTTCCCGCTGCCGGCTCAAGCAAACGCATGGGCGGTGGCGTCAATAAAAATTTTTTTGAAATTGCGGGCGAACCGATTTTGATTCGGACGCTGAAAACTTTTTCGCAAGTCGAACGCGTGAATTTCTTAATCGTAATCGTTGCGGCTCACGAAGTCGAAACGGTCGAAAAACTTTTGCGCGGGACGAAAGGTATCAAGTCTTGGGTCGTGACAATCGGCGGAAGCGAACGACAATATTCAATCGCGAACGGCTTGAAACTTTTGCCGGACGACGCGGAAATAATTTTGGTGCACGACGCGGCGCGCCCTTTAATCTCAACGCGAACAATCAATGACGTAATCGACGCGGCAGAAAAATTCGGCGGAGCAATCGCGGCAGTTCCCTCGAAGGACACGATAAAAATTGTCGACGCGGAAGGTTTCGTCAAGCACACGCCGCCACGCAGTGAACTTGTCGCAGTGCAAACGCCGCAAGGCTTTCGACGCGAAATTTTGTTGCAAGCTTACGAAAAAGCGGCAACGGAAAATTTTTTGGGCACGGACGATTCAAGTTTGGCGGAGCGTCTCGGCGTGAAGATAAAAATTGTGGCGAGCGACTATCAAAACATAAAAATCACGACGCCCGAAGACATGACGATTGCGGAAAGTTTTTTGAGGGATACAAATGGAAAGACAACTTGAATTTGCGCGGGAGCTGCAGGCTTTGGCACAGACGGGACTTTACTATTGCGAGGATAAATTTTGTCGGGAACGTTACGAGCGAATAAGAGAGATTGCGGCGAAAATGCTTGCCGAACGAACGGACTTGCCTCTTGAAAAGGTCAAAGATTTATTCTGCAACGACGTGGGCTATCAGACGCCGAAAGTCGATACGCGGGCTGCGATTTTCCGCGACGGAAAAATTTTGCTTGTCCGCGAGGATAACTTTTGGTCAATGCCGGGCGGTTGGTGTGAAGTAAATCTTTCGCCCGCCGAAAATGCAATCAAGGAGGCACGCGAGGAGGCCGGGATTGATTGCGTGATTGAAAAAATTATCGCCGTGCAAGACCGCGCCAAACACAATCGCCCGCTGTATATCTTTGACGTTGTGAAAATTTTTTATCTGTGCAAGGCGACGGGCGGCGAATTTGTTCCGAACATTGAGACGGATGCGCGAGGATATTTTTCCGAAGACAACTTGCCGCCTTTGGACGTGGCGCGGAATACCCTCGACCAAGTCAAACTTTGTTTCGCGGCGGCTCGTGCAAAGACTTGGGAAACTTATTTTGATTGAGGCGATAAAAGATGATTCGTTTTGGTATCGGCTACGACGTGCACAAGCTCGTGCCGAATCGAAAATTAATTTTGGGCGGCGTGGAAATTCCTCACGAACTCGGACTTGAGGCGCACTCGGACGGCGATGTTTTGATTCATGCGATAATCGACGCGCTGTTGGGAGCGGCGGCACTCGGAGACATAGGACAGCATTTCCCAATGACGGCGGAGTTTAAAAATATTTCAAGCGTCGAACTTTTAAAGAGGACTTGCGAACTGCTTGCGGCAAAAAATTTTTCAATAGTCAACGTCGATTCGATAATCGTCGCGCAACGCCCGAAACTCGCGCCGCACATTTTATCCATGCGTGAAAATTTGGCTCAAATCTTACAAACGGAACCGGACGCAATCAGCGTGAAAGCCAAGACGGAAGAAGGACTCGGCTTCACGGGCACGGAGCAGGGAATTGCAGCTTATGCAGTGGCAAGTTTGGAAAAATAATCAGCGGTCGAGGTGGCGGCAATGAAATTTTTTTCGCGCATCAAAAAAGATATTCGCGTTATCTTTGAGCGCGACCCTGCGGCAAAGAGCGTCTTGGAGGTCGTGCTTTGCTATTCGGGACTTCACGCGATTTGGTTGCACAGAATTTCGCACGCCCTCTTCAAACGCGGCTGGATAGTCTCTGCGCGGCTCGTGTCAAACTTCTGCAGATTTTTGACGGGCATAGAAATTCATCCCGGCGCGATAATCGGCGACGGACTTTTTATCGATCACGGCACGGGAATTGTTATCGGCGAAACGGCTGAACTCGGCAAAAACGTGACACTCTATCAAGGCGTGACACTCGGCGGCACCGGCAAGGAAAAGGGCAAGCGTCATCCTACAATCGGAAACAATGTCGTGGTGGCGACCGGCGCGAAAGTTCTCGGCTCGTTCAAAGTCGGCGACCATGCAAAAATCGGCGCGGGCTCCGTCGTCTTGAAAGAAGTTCCGCCTCATGCCACTGTTGTCGGAATACCGGGGCGTATCGTCGTCTTGCACGGCATGCGCATTCACAACGAGGAGGAATATCGCGAGGCAGTTGCGGAATTGTGCAGAGCGCGAGGCTACGACATAAACAATCCTCAAATTCGCGCCGAAATGATGGAAGAGCTTGACGTTGATTTGAATCATGACATGTTGCCCGACCCCGAACGCGAAATGATTGAGGTTGCCTTGAGACAAATTCAACGCCTTGAGGCGCGCGTCAACGAATTGGAAGCGGAACTTGCCGCCGCCCGCGCAGAAATTTCCGTCGAAGCCATGCGCACCTCGTCGATTGAAATTTCCTTGACCGAAAAAAAGAAAGTCGACTTGAAAAAAAGGAGTGTCGAAAATGAAACTGAAGACCGTCCGTAAGGAAATGAATGCCGGCGACTTGAAAGGAATAATCGACCTGCCGAACTACGACGACAATCAGCCCGTGTCGATAACCGTCACACCTATCGCCGAGAAAAAAATTTTGAGCGACGAAGAAATTGATGAAATTATGAGCAGGCTTGTAGGTTGCCTGAAGAACGCAGATAAATCGAAAACTCTTGACGATTGGCGCAAAGAAAGAATGGAGGAACGTTATGGACTTGCTTATTGATACGAACGTTGTCTTGGACGTATTCTTGGAACGTGAGCCTTTTCTTGCCATGAGCAACAGAGCAATTACACTTTCGAGACGTTATCAGAATGTCCAAAACTTTATTTCGGCGTCGACCGTCACGGATATTTACTACATTACCTACAAAAACTTGAAGAATCATCAAATCGTTCGCGAGCGTTTCAAAGACATGTTCAGATTCGTGAAAGTTGTCGCCGTGACTGCCGAAGACATTCACGCCGCCTTTGCTTTGGATTGGAAAGACTTCGAGGATTCCGTTCAATATTGTGTCGCCGCCTCGAATAACTTTGACGGGATTGTCACGCGCAACATGCAGGGCTTTGACAATGACGAGGTTAAAATTTTTACTCCCGAAGAAATTTGCCAATACGTCGAAGAAAATTTAAAGGAGTGATTGCTTATGATTAAAGTTTACAACACGATGAGCCGCACGAAGGAAATTTTCAAGCCGCTCAAAAAAAATGAGGTCAGTATCTATTGCTGCGGAGTGACGCCTTACAATTCGCCGCATATCGGAAACGCCCGCCCGTTTGTCACGTGGGATGTCATTCGCCGATTTTTTAAGAAGCTCGGCTACACCGTCCGCTACGTTCAAAATTTCACCGACGTTGACGACAAGATTATCAAAGCCGCCAATGAGCAGGGCGTCACGTGGAAGGACGTGGCAGAAAAAAATATCGCGATTTACTTCAAGAGCATGGACGCCCTAAACGTCCGCCGCGCAGATTTTTATCCGAAAGTCTCCGAAACAATGGATGATATTATCGCCATGATTCAAACGCTCGTCGACAAGGGCTTTGCTTACGTCTTGGACAACGGCGATGTTTTTTACAGCGTCGAAAAAATTTCCGGCTACGGCAAATTGAGCGGGCGAAAACTTTCCGACATGATGGCGGGTGCTCGCGTCGAAGTCGATACTCGCAAACGACACCCGATGGATTTTGCCCTGTGGAAGGCTGCCAAACCCGACGAACCTTTTTGGGAAAGTCCTTGGGGCAAAGGTCGTCCCGGTTGGCATATCGAATGCTCTGCCATGTCCTTGAAATTTTTGGGTGAGAAATTTGATTTTCACGGCGGCGGCTCCGATTTGATTTTCCCGCACCATGAAAACGAAATCGCACAAAGTCAGGCGGCTCTCGGCGATGAAAATTCTTTCGCGCAATATTGGTTGCACAACGGCTTTATCACAATCGGCAACGAAAAGGCAAGCAAGTCCGATAAGAAAATGGTCAGGTCGACGAAAGGCTTTTTCACGGTCGAAGAAGTTTTGGCGAAATATCCCGGCGAAGTCGTGAGGCTTTTCCTCTTGCAGACGCATTATCGCAATCCGCTTGAGTTCAGCGAGGCGCGTATCATTGAGGCTCAAGAATTTTTCGGCAAGCTTGCGAAGGCTTATTGGCAACTGGACACGTTGGCTCGGAAAATTCATGCGGGCGAATTCATCAAGGATACGGGCGAAAAAAATTTTGCGATAACGGTCAGTCGGGCGGGCGGTCTTGTCGAAGAGGCGGAACGTTTGCTTGCGAATTTCTACGCGGCAATGGAAGACGACTTCAACAGCGCGCTTGCGATAACTCACATGTTCGAGTTGGCTAAGGAAATCGGCGGCTATTGTCACGACTTCGCCGAAGGAAAAATTTTGCCCGTGTCGATTGACGGCGATATTATCCTGCGCGTCCGTGACATTTACCTTGAGATGGCGGAGATTCTCGGAATTTTTGAACAGCCCGTGCCCGTCGAAAAGCAAGAGGAAAAATCCGAAGCCCCCGAACTCGTCGACGCGCTTATGAAAATTATTCTTTCGCTTCGGCAAGACGCTCGCGCCGCAAAAAATTGGACGATTGCCGATAAAATTCGCAACGAACTCAAAGCTGCAGGGATTGTCGTCGAGGACACGCCGCAAGGTGCCGTATGGAAACGCCAATAGATTTTCCCGCCGAAGAAATTAAAACTTTATCGCCTTTGGTTTTGGCTCACGTCGGCGACGCGTATTTTCATTTGTATGTTCGGACGCGCCTCCTGCAATTCACGCACAACATCACGAAGTTGCACGACTTGAGCGCGGAAATTGTTTCGGCTACCGCGCAGGCGAAGACTTATCACGCGATAGAAAATTTTTTGTCGGAAGAGGAGCGCGATATTTTTCGACGCGGAAGAAATGCCAAAAGTCACGCGCCGCGAAAAGCCACCGTTGCCGAATATCACGCAAGCACCGGCTTCGAGGCACTGCTCGGCGAACTCTTCTTGAGAAAAAATTTTACGCGCCTCAACGAAATTTGCGAGCTTGCATTTAAGGCAGCTTCAACATGAAAAAATTTTTTATCGCCGTTCCAGAAAAACAATGCGGAGCGATTAACAATGGATGACAATTTAATTTTCGGGCGCAATGCCGTCATGGAGCTTTTGAAGTCCGGGCGCAGCGTCAACAAAATTTTTATCGCGGAGGGCAGTCGTGACGGCTCTGTTCAGAAAATTTTTTCGCTTGCAAAAAATGCGGGCGTTATTGTAGAATTTACAAACCGCGACAAACTCGATAAAATTTGCGGCGGGCGTCATCAAGGCGTGGCGGCATTGGCGGCGGTGAAAAATTATTCGACGGTCGAAGAAATTTTGGAACTTGCAAACGACAAAAGCGAATCGCCTTTTATAATCTTGCTTGACGAATTGGAAGACCCGCAAAATTTCGGCGCGATACTTCGGACGGCGGAGGCGGTCGGAGTTCACGGCGTGATAATTCCCAAGCGTCGAAGTGTTCAGCTCAACGCGACTGTCTTTAAAACTTCGGCGGGCGCGGCGGAATATGTCAAAGTGGCTCAAGTCACGAACGTTGCCCAAAACCTCAAAAATCTGCGCGGGCTCGGCTTGAAAGTCGTCGGCTCTGACATGAACGCGGAAATTGATTTTCGACAAGCAGACTTGACGGGCGGAATTGTTTTGATAATCGGCAACGAGGGCAAAGGCATGCGACGCTTGACGCGAGAGAATTGCGACTTGCTGATAAAAATTCCGATGGTCGGGAAAATCAATTCGCTCAATGCCTCGACGGCGGGCGCGGTGCTCATGTACGAAATTTTTTCACAGAGAAAAATAAAATGAAGAAGCGACCGTATTACCTCGTTGACGGCTACAATCTGATTCACGTTTGGCAAGAGATTAACACGGACGTTTTGGCGACGGCGCGTGAATTTTTGATTCGGAGCTTGCACGAGTACGGCGCATACGAAAAAATTGAAATAGCTCTGGTCTTCGATGCCGCACGCAGCGAGGACGAGGAGCGCGTCGAAGTCTACGACGATTTTTTTCGAGTAATTTACAGCGGCTTCAACGAGACGGCGGACAACGTCATTGAGCGTTTGTCTTACGAGCTTGTTCAAAAGAAACGTGAGGTGCACGTCGTCAGTTCCGACGCGACGATTGAGACCGTCATTTTGGGCGCGGGAGCCTATCGTCATCCCTCACGAGAATTTTATCGCGCCGTCAAACGAGCCAAGCAACACTTGCGCAAAGAATATCTGGGCAATGTGACTTTGCCTGTTCAACGCAATGAAGTCGGTGACCGACTCGGCGCGGATGTTCTTGCCAAGCTTGAGCAACTTCGGCGCGGAAAATAAAAAAATTTTTTTTTGGGAGTGTGATTTATTTATGGCAGTGACAAAAAGAATTTTCCAACTTGCCAAAGAATTCGAGCGCGACGAAAAAGAAATCATGGCGTTCCTCACGACGCAGGGAATCAAAGTTTCAAATCGACTAAGCGCGGTCAGCGAAGAAACTTACAACATGTTGAAGACGAAATTCACGGCACCGCCCGAACCGGAACCCGAACCCGAACCGCCGCCCAAGCCCGAACCGATTGAACAACCCGCCGCCAAAAAGAAGAATAAAAAAAATAAAGCCGCGCAACCCGCCGAGCCGCCCGCGCCCGCCACCGAAGTTCCGGCTCAAAAGGAAGAAGAGACGCCCGCACCGGAAGCTCCCGAAGTCAGATTCGATACTTTGGAAAGAAGAACCAAGTCCGCACTTTTCGAGGCGATTAAGGCGGGCAACGAATTTATCAAGCACTACACCACCACCGCAGGGCAAGCCTCTTTTCTTGGCAAAAACGACAAGCCGATTCTTACGACGTTGATGGATTCTTGGGCGATTCTTTACAATCACAAGTTAGAATATCCCGACGCCTCGCCCGTGCGCTATTGGGAAGCCGTCGCAAAATTGACGACAAAAGCTTTCAAAATGATTAACGCTTTCGGCATGGCAAACAAGGAAGCTTTGGCAAACATGCGCGACGCGATGGCTCTCGTCGGAATTAAATATCAGCCGCGTGAAATTTTTTCGGAGGAAGAAAATCGGCTCTTCGAGGAGCAACGGCTTTTGTTGTTCCGTGCGTTCGGACACGGCATGGGGCTCGTCAACGACAACCTTTACGATTTGAAGTTGAAGGCGGAGCGCATGAAGATTAAGTATGAGCAAATGCCTTTCCTCGAATACGTCACCAATCCTCAAGACGAACTGCGCAGCAATGAGCGTGTGCCGTTCGGTGAGCTGGTCGAGGCAGTGAGCTACAGCTTGCGCGGTATCGCCCGCCGATTCAAATTTTATTCAAGCAACACGGAGCGCATAAACAATCTTATCCAAAAATTTTTTGAGTGGCTTGACGGCTATGCAAAGCTCAAGCAGGAGGGAGCCGACGCCGCCAAGTTGGAAAAATATCTTGAGCTTGAGAAAAAATTTATCGAAATTGCCGAGTTCATGTCGTTTGATAATTTGCTTTCGGGCAGAAAAAATAGGCCGCAACCCTTCGACATGGTTCTTGAGTTGCTGCAAGATTATCGAGACAATATGGACGACCCCGACGCCGAACGCAATTTCAAATACAAGGTGCGCGGCGTGACCAACATCGTTTACAAGCCGAAAGAATTTGTTTTCTTGTATCGCTTCGCGGGCTTGGAGCCTATGAAAGATTATCGCCCGCCCGAAGAAATTGCCGCCGCCGAAAATAATGAGGAATGAGGAATTAGGAATGAGGAATGATTTGCGAATTTAATTCCTAATTCCTAATTCCTAATTCCTAATTGAATTCACCCCCAGAACATGTGCTTCTTCCAAAAGACGATCGCCGCGACGATTGAAGCCATTAAAGCTATCATTATGACGATTAAAAATCCTACAGGGTTTTCGGCAAGCGGAACCGGCACATTCATTCCGAAGAAACTGGCTATGACGGTCGGCACCGCAATTATAATCGTCATTGCCGCAAGAAATTTCATGACCATGTTTTGGTTGTTTGAAATTATCGATGAAAAAATATCCGCCATTTGCGAAAGGATTTGGCTGTACATTTCAACCATCTCTCGCGCCTGTTTGTTCTCTATGATAACGTCTTCAAGTAAGTCTTCGTCTTCCTCGTAAATTTCCAAAATTCCTTCGAGGGTGCGGCTGTTGCGGAGGCGCATGAGTTTATCAAAGACCGCGTCATTTGAGCGCAACGAGGCATTAAAATACGTCAAGCCCTTTTGCAATTCCATCAGCCGCAAAATATCAGAGTTGTGCATTGAGCGGCGCAGTTGCTCTTCGATTTCGTCGGAGAGCTTATTTATTTGCCGCAGGTAGCGCAGATAAAACGTTGCCGAGCGATAAAGTATTTCAAATAAAAATTGCGTGCGCTTGTAGGTGTGGAAAAGCCTCGCCGTTCGTTGATTGAAACTCGACATGACGGGCGTTTCCTCCAAGCAAACCGTGATTATGTATTGTTTTGTTAAGATGATTGCAAGCGGCAAAGTGTCGTAACTTTCCTCTTCGTAGACTATCGGCACGTTCGTCAATATCATGACGCAGTTGTCTTCCGTGTCCAAATGTGAGCGTTCTTCTTCGTCGAGTGCGGCACGTAAAAAATCCGGCTCCACTTGCGTCAAGGCACTCACTTCGCGCAATTCGTAAGGCGTCGGGTCAACGATGTTTATCCATGCGCCTTTCTGCAACGTCTTGAGCGTCAACTTGTCCAAGTGCCCCGACTCCTGCGATTTATAAATTTCAACCAACGGTATCGCCTCCTTCCGCGCACATTTTACTACATTTCGGCAATCGTTTGAAGGAAAAAATTTTTCGGCGTTTAAGTTTATCGCTTGCACAACTTCAAAATTATTTTCTCCAGAGCCTCGACGCCGGCACGACCCGTTTTCAATTTGAAGTCTGCTTCCGCCAATTCAACGTAGACTTCTTCCAAAATTTTTTCCGAATAAGTTTTGGCAGTTTCGCCGACTTTCTGCGCGATGTACGGATTCATTTCCAACGACTCGCCCAATCTTCTGCCCGAAATTCCTTGCGCCATGAAAAATTTCGCCCGCAACAACCGCCGAAGGTGATTCGCCAACAAAGCCGTCATGAGCGGGATTTTGGAAAAAGTTTTTGCTTGCGTCCGCAAAAGGTAAATCGATTTTTGAGCTTGCCTCGCGTCGATTGCCTCCGTCAGTGCGAAGTCAGACACTTCCGGCGGCGACAAAAGATTTTTTTTCAAGTCGGCTGCCGTGATTTCCTCGCCCGTCACGTTCAAGACGACTTTCTCAAATTCGTTTTCCAAATGCCACAGCGATATTTGAGGCAAGACGCCGATTTGCTCGTTGAAATATCTTCGTGCCTCGCCGCGCATGATTTTTCCGATTGCCTTGAGTTTTTCGTTCAGCCAATCGTCGATTTCCCAAGCGCGCAACGGCTCCGCTTCCAATATCAATCCTTCTTGCGAAATGATTTTGTAAAGCCTGCGCCGCTTGTCAGCTGCCTTCGCCGTGAAGATTACGTAATTGGTCGGTTGCATGTCTTTCAAAATTCTTTCGAGGCGTTCGGATTTTTTATCCGCGCTGAAAATCGTCGCGTTCTTGACCAAGACAACATTCTTTGCGCCGAAGAAAGGCGAACTGTCTATCGCGGTGATTATCTCGCCGATTGCGGGCTTGGCGTCGCAGTCAATCGTTAAGAGTTCGGTCGTCTTGTCGATTTCCAGCCGCGAAAAAATTTTTTCCAACGCTTTATCGATAAAATAATTTTCGGTGCCGCTCAACAGATAAACATTTTTCAACCTGCCGTCAAGCGCGCCCATAAATTCTTTGAACTTCAAATTATCACCCCAAGGAGTTGTTTTAAAATGATTCTTCGCGATGTTCGCGCCGAGATTGACCTCGACGCCCTCCGACATAATTTTACAGAGATTCGCCGCCGCATCAATCCGAATTCAAAACTTTGCGCCGTCGTCAAGGCAAATGCTTACGGGCACGGCGCGGTTGAAGTTTCAAAAGTCGCCGTCGAGTGCGGAGCAGATTTTTTGGCAGTCGCCACCGTCGAGGAAGGTCTTGAACTTCGCAGAGCCGGTTTCAGCTTGCCGATTTTGATTTTGAGTTTGATTCCCTCGCAAGCCGCCGAGTTCATCGTTGAAAATAATTTGACTGCAACCGTTGCCGATTTTGAACTTGCAAAAAAAATTTCCGCCGCCGCTGCAAAACTTAACAAGCCTGCCAAAGTTCACTTGAAGATTGAAACGGGCATGGGCAGAATCGGTGTTGCCGCCGATAAAGCCGTTGAGCTTGCAAAAAAAATTTCCGCCTTGCCGAGCGTCGAATTGGAAGGAATTTTTTCTCACTTCGCCGACGCCGATTCGCCCGACAGAACTTTTACCAATCGACAGATAAAAATTTTTTCGGGCGTCGCGGATAAAATTCGTGCGGCGGGCGTCAACGTAAAAATTTTTCATCTCGCCGAATCAGCTGCAGCTCTCGACATCCCCGAAGCGCATTTCGATATGGTTCGTTCCGGAATTATCAACTACGGGCTTTATCCTTCCGCCGATTTTCCGAAGACGATTGAACTTCGCCCCGTCATGAAACTTGTTGCGCGTATTGTCTACTTGAAAAAAATTTCTGCGGGCACGTCAATCGGTTACGGTCGCGAATTCGTTGCCGAACGTGATTCGCTGATTGCCACGCTGCCGATTGGTTATGCCGACGGTTACATTCGCGCCTACAAAAATTTTCACGTTGAGATTCGCGGGAAGCTCGCGCCGATTGCCGGAAGGGTTTGCATGGATCAAGTCATGATTGACGTGACGGACATTGACGGCGTGAAAGTCGGTGACGAAGTGATTTTGTTCGGCTCGAATTTGATTTCGATTGACGACGCCGCAAAACATTTGAACACGATTAATTACGAGATAACTTGTTTGGTTTCCGAGCGGGTGCCCAGAATTTTTAATTGACAAGCTGACGTTAAGATTGCAGCTCCTCACTTCGATTGAACGAATCATGACTTTTATTTTTAAATCTACTTTCTTTGCATGCCCAAAGAAAGTAGCAAAGAAAGGGCACCTCGCGGGGGCGTCGCCGCAGAAACATCCTGTTTCAGTGCGGCGTGAGGAGCCGTCATCCATGACGGCTCCCAAAAATTTTTTAGTTGACAAGAGACCTGAACTTTGCAAAAAATTTTGCCTTCCACAAACGGAATTTAAATTCGGTTAATCCGAAACGCGGCTTGCGAATGTGAACGCGATAAAGTTCGTAGGGATTCGTCGTCAAATTGTTCAAGCCCGCCTCACCCGTGACCGCTGTCAAATAATTTTCCTCGCGCAAAATTTTTTCAAGCTCCGAATCAAACGCGCCGTTGGGATAAGACAAGCTGTAAATCGTCTTCAAGCCGCTCCACTCCAAAAAAATTTTTGATTCGCGGATTTGTCGAAGCTGCATTTCCTTATCCAAAGTCGTCAGCGGCAAATGGTCGGCGGTGTGTGAGCCGATTTCCAATCCGTAATTTTGCATTGCCTTGAGCTCGTCAAGCTTGAGGTAATTTTTTTTCCCGAGTTCGTTTGTTATCACGTAGACGACCGCCGTCATGCCTCGCGCCTTCAACAGCGGGAACATCACCGAAAAATTATCTTCGTAGCCGTCGTCGAACGTCAATACAATCGGTTTTTCGGGAAGAGTTGCCTTGCCGTGAACTGCGCGCATAAAATCCTGCAGGGTTATCGTCGTGTAGCCTTGAGCTTGAAGATAATCAAGTTGCGCGGCGAATTCGGCGGGCGGCACGTTGTAAACTTCAAAGTCGGGGTCAAGCGGCGCGTCGGTCACTTGATGATATTCCAAAATCGGAAAGCCTTCGGGTTCGGGCAGAAAAAAAATCAACGCGCTCAAAATCGCAAGCACTCCGACAATCAATCGCAACTCTATCACCTCCGAAAATATTTTATCACGCAAAAAAAATCCCGTCGAC
>CAMVAG010000012.1 GCA_947165405.1 uncultured Selenomonadales bacterium | reverse complement strand
TTGCGGGAGGATTTTTTTGATTCGTCAACAGCCTTTTTCAATCTGTTCTTAATTGCTTGCAAATATTTTCCGCGTATATCTTTTTCCAATGATTTCTCCAATGCCGTCAAGAAATTTTTTTGCAAATTATCGGAAGGTATGTAACCGTACACTCCATGCAAAAAAGCTCTTAGTAAATCGTCCTCGTAACATTTAATTGCATTCGTCGATTGAGCCGCGCCGTTCTTCTCCGGGTCTCCCATGTAACTCAATACATTGTGAACGGGTATGCTTTGGTTTTCAGATTGCTTTTGCTTATAGTTTGAACGATAAGAAAATTCTTTCGACGAGGGGATTACCAAAGAGGAAACTCCGTCAATGCAAGTCGGATTAATTTCATTGTCAAGTTCCGTTATTAAATTCAACAAATCATTTTCCCATTCTTCGTAGCCGCTCAATATTTTGGAATTAACATTTGAAAAGTTAAACAGCCCGCGCATGCAAACACCCAACAAAAAACTTTCCGTCTGCAAAGTGAGATTTTGAATGACACGGTGCGCCAACCAATTACGAGCCGTTTTCATCGTTGCGTAATACGGATAATAATTGTTGCTGCATTTGTGCACGAGCGATTTATCCCACGGAATAACAACTTGAGAAATGAAATGGAATAAAATTCCGGCAGATATTTTTTTATCTTCCGGCAAACGAAAAGGAATGTATTCGGGATGAAAATTTCTTACGGCAGAGGAACGGTAATCGCCCGCGCTGTCTTTTTCAGTCCACATTGCGTTGGAGGTTACGAGCTTGCTTTTTATGTTTTCGTCGTCGAGCATTTTTTGAAGGATTGCCGTCATTGCAACCATACAAGCCCGAAGTCTGTAAGGCGGATTAAAAACATCGTCAAGCCAATCGACAAATTCGGACGTTCGAACTTTTTTTGTCAGGACGCATTGCATTCTGTCGAAAGCTTTCGGCGATTGTAAGTTTGCCTCGCTGAATTTTTTCTCCCACTTTACCGACGTTTCACCTTTGTTGCCCGTCAGCATGGCAATATTTTTTTGCGGCATCCCTCGTTGCAAAAGATACAGGAAAAGATAATAGCCCGCGTTCTTTTTGAAGTCATTGTCGTCGCGATTAAATGCCTCAATCATCTTGCTGATTCTTTCAAAGTCAATGACCTCGTCAGCGAAAATATTTTCCGCGTCGAGTGCTCCGTCAATCATGATATTGTTGCCTTTTAAAATTTCATACAACCTTTGAAGGGTCACGGCCGCTTTGATTATGTCTTTTTCATCGTCTTCAAGATTTTCAAAGGCTTCAACCTCTTCGCCTTCAAAGCGTATCTTTTTACTTTCCAAGCTGTCGAGCACTTCACGCGAGGCTCCGTCTTCATCGTTCAATTCGTCGAGGTTAAAGCCCTTTATGAAATTGACATCCAAGACCACGCAAGAGTAGTTTGTAAAATTATTTTCCAAGTGAACGAGCGCGTTAAAAAAATTTTTCTCAATCCTTACGCGAAAGCTGAATTCGGGAGGAAAATAGTCCTTCAAATATTTGCGCGGATTATCGACCTTCTCGCTCTTGTCAAAATCATCCACCCATAAAATGTCGCAGTGCTTTATATCTTGCATGACGCACCTTCCCTTCAATGCAACGAACCTTGATTCAAAAACAAAGCCGCCGGCAAAAGCAACCTTATCCGAAAAATTTTGTTAAGCTTATCGTCGACCACTTCGACGCAATTTTTTTTGGCATCCTCCCGGAGAATTTGAATCCTGCGCCTCAACAAGCCAATGCCGATTTGCGTGCCGCTTGCCACCCTTGAGCGCGTAAAATGATTTTCAAACGAAATGACCAAGTCGTTACTTTCATTTTGAGACAAGCGCAACCGAATTTCTTCTTTCAAGTCGCCGTACTTAAAGACGTTTACGCAAAGCTCATCAAAGATAATCTTGAGGAAAGTTGAGCCGAAGCTTTCTCGTTCAAGAAAAACTTTTTCCCAAACGGGCTCTTGCTCGCATGTAAAATTTATTCCTTCCCGCGAAAGCCAAGCCAAACAATCAAAGTCCGCCTCCATAAATTGCTGCTCAAACAGCTCTCTTTTATCTTCAAGGAAAGTTTTGCCCCAAACCTTTTTAAGATTTTCTGCCATCTTTTTTGTTTTATCCGATTGATTGCCGTAAAAAATATTTATGAAACATTGCAGCAGAGATTTATTCAAAATATCGCTTATGCTTTCGTGGTCGTCTTCCGCGCTGACGAGACTTTTCTTTATCATTTTTTTCAAGTCTTCGACGGAATTTTTATACATCAGTTGCATCATGTAAACGGAGTTCGATAATTCTTTTTTCAAAGCGTATTCCAAAAGCAATTCGCGACCGTTTCTTTTGTCTTCGGGATTGTCTCTTTTCAAAAGCAACTGCGCTATGTCATAGAGAGCATCCGCTTTCATGTTACTGTAGGTGTGCATGTAATCCCTTACCATTGTATCTTTTTCGTGTTGTATCGAGATGCGCTCCATCAAATTGTAAAGCTCTTGATTTGTCCATTTTATCCTATACGGAATATCCAAGAAAAGCGAACGATTAAACATATGGCTGCCGCCGGTTTCATCAAATTTAAACTTTTCCAATTCAGAATAACCTTTTGAAAAAATCTGTCCCATATCCGGATTTAATTCTTTAAGTATCGGAATGAATTGCTTTTGATTATCAAAGGAAGACACAAAGTTAGGAAAGTCAAATTTATTTAAGTTATGCAAAAACTTTTCTGTCGCCTCCCGATATAAAGGCAATATGAAGAGAATATCATAGATGAGCTTTGCAATTCCCGCATCGGTCTTATTTTCTTTAAAAAATTTTAACAGTTCTGAAGGAGCTTCATCTTCAGACCAAATTCCTAATTTACTTGCAATGAAAGACAAGGCCTCCGAAAATTCTTTACTGCGACAAATACCTACCCAAAAAAAATAATAAATCTCACCAAGAAAACTGCAGGATAAATATGCGATAAAAAAGCAGAACATGCGTTCCAACTCTTCATTTGTCATGAGGTAAGGACAAGGCAAAGGCGGCGCGTCAAATATTTTATCTCCTGTCTTCATGAATTCGCTTAATTGTTCCGAATTGAAAAATCGTGCCAACATACCCGCAAGTTGAGTTTTCATTAATTCAATCATGTAATTGTTGATATGCGGGAAAAGTTCCGAACGACCCACCGCGTAATTTTTAAGCTCGTCATTTCGAATCGCTTTGTAGTGTTTAAGAAGTTCCTCTTCATGTTCCGCATAATCACTCCGGCTCCAATACTTGCGAAGACAGCGAAGGAACAAATAGAAATGAGCCAACGAATAATCTTTATTTTTTTTGACAGCCTCTTCGAAATGAACGGGCTCTTGCGTTCGGATACCCTCTCTTATCAGCGACAAATATTCTTTCAGCGAGGCATTACCGATATTTTCAAAAATTTTGTTTGTTGAGAAGTCGTCTTCCTTTAAAATCAAATGCAGCCCGTACAAAATGTAATAATTGCAATAGACGCCAAAGAGCGTGACAAAATCATCGACGCCTTCAGCTTTTTGACAGTGCTCTTTGTAAAAGCGATTCAAAACCTCAATCATCTTGTCGCGGTCAGACTTCGCGGCATTTATAACTTCCGCGTCAAAATTTTCGGGAATGACGGTGAACAGGCGGGCGTTTCGGGATTCTGCAAAAATATTTTTCAGCTCGTTGATTGAATTAAAAACATCTTCGGTCATGCAAAATCCTCCTCTGCAGGCAAACAATTTTTTGACAGAGGCATTATAGATAAAGGCAGAAACAATGTCAAAAAAATGTGCAATGCGCAATCGAAATCGAATACGCACTGCACACAAGAAAATTTTTTAATCGACGCAAGGAAAAACGGGCACGTCAAAATATTTCCCGACGATTTTAACCGCGCAATAATCGCCGCACATTGAGCAAGCCGTTTCGTCAGCTTTGTTGCGAGCACCGCGTTTCTTTTTGGCAAGGTCGGGGTCAATCGCAAGATTCATTTGCTCTTCCCAATCCAAAAGTTTTCGGGCGCGAGCCATCTTCAAATCCCAATCGCGAGCACCGTTGACGCCCTTAACCAAGTCGGCGGCATGAGCAGCAATCCTCGAAACGATAACTCCGTCGTGAACGTCTTCAATCGTCGGCAAGCAAAGATGTTCGGCGGGCGTGACGTAGCAGAGAAAATCCGCGCCGCTTATCGCTGCCAAAGTTCCTCCGATAGCCGCAGTGATGTGGTCGTAGCCGGGCGCAACGTCAGTAACCAAAGGACCGAGAACATAAAACGGCGCGTTTCGACAAAGACGCTTCTCAAGTTTCATGTTCGCCTCGATTTGGTCGAAAGGAACGTGTCCGGGGCCTTCAACCATGACTTGAACGCCGCGCCGCCATGCACGGTCGACGAGGTCGCCCAAAGTTATCAGCTCGGTTAATTGAGCACGGTCGGTCGCGTCGACAATGCAACCGGGTCTCATGCCGTCGCCCAAGCTTATCGTCACGTCGTATTTCGCGCAAATGTCGAGGATGTCGTCGTAGCGTTCGTAAAGAGGATTTTCGCGTTCGTTGTGAAGAATCCAGCCGGCGATAAAACTTCCGCCGCGACTTACAATATCCATTTCGCGCTTTTGAGTCCGAAGTTTTTCAATCGCCGCCCGCGTCACTCCGCAATGAATCGTCATGAAGTCCGCGCCGTCTTTTGCTTGAGCCTCAATCGTCCGCAGCAAATCTTCTTCCGTCATTGAGACAATCGCGCCGTGAGCTTTAATCGCCTCGACCGCCGCTTGATAAATCGGAACGGTGCCGACCATGATTGACGAATGCTCGATAATTTTTTTTCGCGAAAGAGAAATGTTGTTGCCCGTGCTCAAGTCCATGACCGAATCCGCGCCGCATTTGACAGCCTCGTCCAATTTCAAAAGTTCGGGCTCAATTTCGGGGAAGGTGCTCGACGTTCCGATATTGGCATTGACTTTCGTCCGCAAGCCCGCGCCGACTCCGCACGGTTTCAAATTTTTGTGGTTGACGTTCGCGCAGATTGCAATGATTCCTTGAGCAACGCCCGCACGAATTTTTTCAACGGGAATTTTTTCAGCCTCCGCTACGATTTTCATCGCGTCTGAAATTTTTCCCTCACGAGCCGTTTGCATTTGTGTTGACATAAAATTTTACTCTCCTATCAAAAATTTTTTAAAGCGTTTGACGACAAGCCCTGCAAGAAACGCTCCGCAGATTGTCGAAATTAAAAACGGAACAACGTAAACATAAAAGGCAACGTCGCCGGCAACTTTGCCCATGAATAAAATTGCTGTCGGGTAAGCCGCAAGCCCGCCGATTATCCCCGTGCCGAACGCTTCAGCCAAAACCGTCAGCCAAATATTTTTCGTCCGAGCATAAACGACACCGCTCAAAAACGCGCCGCACATGCTGCCGGGAAATGCAAGCACACTTCCCAAGCCGAAGAGATTTCTCAAGAGACTTGCCGCAAACGCCGAGCCGACACCGTATCGCCAACCTAAAAGCACCGCGCAGAAAACGTTGACCATGTGTTGAACGGGCGCGCAACGACTTCCGAGCACGGGAAATGACAAAACGCTCCCGACGACAGCCACCGCCGTCAAGCACGCCGCGAGCGTTAATTTTTTTGTCTTGTCCAAAGAAACACCTCCGCCGCAACAAAAAGGAAAGCCTCCAAAATTCGGAAGCCTCCCTTTGCGTTGTCGATTGTTTTTCCTACGTCGGCATTATCCGAATCAGGTTCGCGGGTCGAAGTGCCTAACTTCCTCTCAGCCTGTTTGCAAGCTCCCCGATATTCAGTTGCCGATTGTTTCGACGCGGAAATTTTTTATCCTGCAGAAAATTTATTGCGTTCGTTTCGTTTGAAGGTTAAAATCTTCGCGAGGTGAAAATTTTTGACAGACGAAATTTTTATGCGCGAGGCCTTGAGACTTGCACGCAACGCCGAAGGTCGAACATCGCCGAATCCGTTGGTCGGGGCGGTTGTCGTCAAGGACGGAAGAATTATCGCACAAGGTTGGCACCGAAAAGCCGGAACGCCTCACGCGGAAATACACGCTTTGAACATGGCGGGCGAACTTGCAAAAGGCGCAACTCTTTACGTGACTTTGGAGCCGTGCTCACATTTCGGAAGAACGCCGCCTTGTGCAAAAGCAATCGTCGACGCGGGAATAAAAAAAGTTTTCGCGGCAATGAAAGACCCGAATCCGAAAGTTGCAGGTCGCGGCTTTGAAATTTTGCAATCGGCGGGCGTCGAAGTCGAAGTCGGACTTTTGGAAGAAGAGGCGCAAAAGCTCAACGAAATTTTTATCAAGTGGGTCACGAAAAATTTGCCGTTCGTCACGATGAAATTTGCCTGCTCACTTGACGGAAAGATTGCAACGGTCGCGGGCGAATCTCAATGGATAAGTTGCGAGGCTTCGAGGAAATTTACTCATCACTTGCGCGACATCAACGACGCGATTTTGGTCGGAGTCGGAACTGTCCTTGCCGATAATCCATCTTTGACGACGCGCCTCGTCGAGGGAAAAAATCCTGTTCGCGTGATTGTCGACAGCAACGCCCGAACGCCGCTTGATTCAAAAGTTTTGGATAAATCTGCGCGAACGATTATCGCAACGACTTCAAACGCTTCGTCCGAAAAAATTTCCGCGTTGAAAAATCTCGGCGTCGAAATTATTTTTGCGGGCAGCGGCGAACGTGTCGACTTGAAAATTTTAATGCAAGCCCTCGCCGAACGCGAAATTACTTCCGTCCTCGTCGAAGGCGGCGGCACGATTAATTTTTCCCTCTTGAGCGCGGGGCTCGTCGATAAAGTTTTGGCGTTCGTTGCTCCGAAAATTATCGGCGGAAAAAATTCTTTGACGGCGGTCGAAGGTGCGGGCTTTGAAAAATTATCCGACGCGGTGACTTTGAAAAATATCACGGCTGAAATTTTCGGCGAGGATATTTTAATCGGCGGCTATGTTTGAAAAAATTTTTGGGAGGAAAAATTTCATGGCGTTTAAAATTTTGCAGGCTGACATCACAACTTTGAGAGTCGATGCGATTGTCAACGCGGCGAACACTCAACTTTCGGCGGGCGGCGGAGTTTGCGGAGCGATTTTTCGTGCGGCGGGTTATCGTGAACTTCAAGCTGCTTGCGATAAACTTTCACCGATTCAAACGGGCGAGGCTGTCATGACGCCCGGCTTCAATCTTCCCGCGAAATTTATAATTCACACGGCGGGGCCGATTTACAACGGAGGCAATCACGGCGAGGCGAAACTTCTTGCGGCGTGCTACACAAACAGCTTGAAACTTGCGGCGGAAAATAATTTGCGGAGTATTGCCTTCCCGCTCATATCAAGCGGCATTTACGGCTACCCTGCGCAAGAGGCTTTGGCGGTTGCCGTCACGTCGATTAAAAATTTTTTGCAGACGCATGACATGGAAATTTTTTTGGCGGTGATTAATCCGAATCTTATTGCCCTCTTCAATCGATTGGAGAATTTTAATTGAACACGAAAAAAGAACTGCCGCATTTTTATATCGGCGAATCACTTGGCGGGCAACAGAAATGGTATTCGCGTTTCACCGATTTCGGAATGCACGTCGGAGGCTGTGCGGCTGTCACTGCTTGCGATTGCGCCATTTACTTTGAAAAATATTTCAATCTGCGCGGGCTTTATCCGTTTGATTTGAAAAATATCACGCGGGAAGATTATTTGCGCTTCGGAAAAATCATGGAGCCGTATCTTTATCCCCGCTGGTCGGGCGTCGACAAGTTGGAAATTTTTATTGACGGCTTCGGAAGATTTTTGAAAGATCGTCACGTCGATTTGAAGTTGTCGGCTTGGTCGGGCGAAAATAATTTTTACGACACGCAAAAAATTATCGTCGCGCAAATTGATTCGGGCTGTCCCATTCCGTGTTTGACTTTGAAGCACAAGGAGCCGGCGTTGCAGAAATATGTTTGGCACTGGTTTATTTTGAACGCTTATGAATTTTGCGGCGAAGATTTTTTCGTTCAAGCAGTCTCTTACGGAATCGGTCGTCGAATGAATTTTGCAACGCTGTGGGACACGGGCTATCAACGGAAAGGCGGGCTGATTCTCTTTGAAATTTGATTGCGATTGTTGCGGCGCGTGTTGCAAAAATATTCGGCTGTCGAAATTTTATTCGGCGGAACTCGACAGAGGCGACGGCGTCTGCAAACATTTGACGGAGGAAAATCTTTGCGCGATTTATTCCGCCCGCCCGCTTTTCTGCAACGTCGACGCCTACTACGAAAAATTTTTGTCCGACAAGATGAGCCGCGAGGATTTTTACAAAATGAATCACGAGGCTTGCGACCGTTTGAAAAATTTGACAGGCAAAGTTAATCGTGGTATCTTTGATTCGTAAAACTTGGGGCGGAGCGAAATTCTCCACCGGCGGTTAAAGTCCGCGAGCCTTTTGTCAATTGGGAATGAAAACCTTGATACCTGACCACTGACTGACAGGCAGATTCGGTGAAATTCCGAGACCGACGGTTAAAGTCCGGATGAAAAAGTTTTAAATAAGTTTGCATTCAACCGCCCGAAGTTTTTGTGGCGGCTTAAATTTTTTTGGAGGGAAAAATGTTCACGGGAATAATTGAGGAAGTCGGGCGGCTGAAAAATTTGGACGGCGGGCGAATCGAAATTGCTTGCGAAAAAATTTTGGAGGACATGAAAATCGGCGACAGCATTTCCACGAACGGAATTTGCTTGACGGTCGTCGACTTCGGAGAAAATTTTTTTGCGGCGGATGTCATGCCCGAAACGTTGCGGAAAACTTCGCTTGCCGATAAAAATTTTAATCTTGAACGCGCCTTGAAAGTCGGCGACAGATTCGGCGGGCACATCGTCAGCGGGCACATCGACGGCGTCGGAAAAATTTTGAGCATACGCCCGGAAGGCAACGCGCTTTTAATCGACGTGGCGGCTGAAAATTTTTTGTTGAGGCAAATCGCGGCGAAAGGTTCCGTTGCGCTCGACGGCATAAGCTTGACGGTCGTGGAAGCCGGCAAAGAAAATTTTTCCGTGTCGATGATTCCGCACACCCGCGAGGTAACGAACTTTCAATTTAAGCGCGTCGGTTCGTTCGTCAACATTGAGACGGATATTTTTGCGAAGTATATCGAACGCCTTTTGAACTTCAAAGAGACGCCCGCCCTTGATAAAAATTTTTTGGAGGAGAACGGATTTTTATGAGCGAATTTGCGACGATTGAGCAAGCGATTGAAGATATTCGAAATGGAAAAATGATTGTGGTTGTCGACGACGAAGACCGCGAAAACGAAGGCGATTTAATCATTGCCGCCGAGACCGTCACGCCCGCCGATATAAATTTCATGGCGACTTATGCCAAAGGATTGATTTGCACACCGATTGACGGCAAACGCCTTGACGAATTGGAAATCGGACAAATGGTCGTGACCAACACCGACAATCACGAAACGGCGTTCACGGTTTCGATTGACGCCTTCGACACGGAGACGGGCATTTCGGCTTACGAGCGTTGCCACACGATTAAAATGCTCCTCGATAAAAATGCCAAGCCGTCAAGTTTCAGGAAGCCGGGTCATGTCTTTCCGTTGCGTTCGGTCGAGGGAGGAGTTTTGCGCCGAGCCGGTCACACAGAGACGACGACCGACCTCGCGAGGCTTGCAGGATTTTATCCCGCAGGTTTGTGCTGTGAAATTATGGATGACGACGGGCACATGATGCGCACGGAAAATCTTAAGAAGTTCGCAACCAAACACGGCTTGAGTATCACGACTGTCCGCGCCCTGATTGAGTATCGCAAGCGCACGGAAAAATTTGTAAAGCAAATCGCCGATGTCGACTTCCCCAGCAAGTACGGGCACTTCAGATTGAAAGCTTACGAGAGCACGCTTGACGGCAAATGTCATTTGGCTCTTGTCAAAGGCGACGTTGCCGGCAAGGAAAATGTTTTGGTTCGCGTTCATTCGGAATGCTTGACGGGCGATGCGCTCGGAAGTTTGCGTTGCGATTGCGGCGACCAACTTGCCAATGCCTTGAAAAAAATCGACGCGGCGGGCGAAGGCGTCTTGCTTTACATGCGGCAGGAAGGACGCGGTATCGGTCTTGCAAACAAAATGCGGGCTTATGCACTTCAAGACGCGGGCAAGGATACCGTCGAGGCGAATGTCCTTTTGGGATTCAAACCCGACCTCCGCGACTACGGAATCGGCGCGCAAATTCTTTCCGACTTGGGGCTCACGACGATTAAACTTTTGACGAACAACCCCGCCAAACGCGCAGGCTTGGAAGGGCACGGCTTGAAGATAACCGAACGCGTCCCGATTGTCATTGCCCCGACGAAGTTCGACAAAAAATATTTGAGTGTTAAGAAAATTAAAATGGGTCACGTATTCGAGGAGGAATAAATTATGAATGTCGACATTGTCCGCATCGACGGGCGCAATTATAATCCATCCTCCCGTCAACCCGGCACAAATCTTTTTGTTGACCGCCGAAAAAATTCCGAGTTCTTGCTGATGATTTTGGCGGGCTACAAGTCGTTCCTCTATGAAGACGTCTTTGCCCGCGTCAAAGCTTTTACTCCAAAACACTTCGACATTTGCGTAATGTCTTCGGGCTTGTTCGACGAGACGCTGAATCAAATCGCGGCGGAAAATGATTGGTCGTATTTGAGCACGGCGGAAAATAATATCCCGCTTATTCAAAACGTGGCGATAATGCTTCACCCGCAAGCACAGTTTCTTTTCAAGATGGACGAGGATATTTTTATCACGGAAGGGCTCTTTGATACTTTAATGAAGACAGCGAACTACGTTCAAAATCACGGGCATTACAACGTCGGATTCGTCGCGCCGCTGATTCCGATTAACGGCTACGGACATATCAGAATTTTAGAGAAGCTTGGTTTACTTGAAATTTACGAAAAAACTTTTGAGCCTGTCAAATACGGTTATCATCCGTCAAAAATGATTCAAACCAATCCAAAAGTTGCAAAATTTTTCTGGGGCGAGGGCGGGTTCGTTCCTTCAATCGACAAAATGAACGCCGCCTTTCAAACTCAAAAAATGGAATACAGCATTTGTCCCGTATATTTCAGTATTGGGTTTATTCATTTTCATAGAAATTTATGGAAGGCAATGAACGGTTGGGAATTGCCTCCGTTAAATTCTTGTGGACCGGCTGTTGATGAGCGGCAAATTTGCAAATTTTGTGTGCTGGCTTCCGCAGCAATTGTCGTGGCGGAAAATGCTGTCGTCGGTCATCTCTCTTTTGTAGGGCAAAATTCGGCAATGAAGGAATATTATTTGACTCACCGCGAAAAATTTCGTTGTCCCAAATAAAATTTTTTGGAGGTAATTAAATGAACACTTACGAAGGAAACATCAGCGGCAAAAATTTAAAATTCGCAATCGTCGTCGCGCGCTTTAACGAATTCATAACCTCAAAGCTTTTGAGCGGAGCTGTCGACGCCCTCAAACGTCACGGTACGGCGGAAGAAAATATTTCTGTGGCGTGGGTGCCCGGCGCATTTGAAATTCCGCTCGTCGCAAAAAAAATGGCGTCGACCAATCATTTCGACGCGATAATTTGTTTGGGCGCGGTGATTCGCGGCGCGACCACTCACTACGATTATGTTTGCAATGAAGTTTCAAAAGGCATTGCGCAAGTCGGACTTCAAAGCGGCATTCCGACGATTTTCGGCATCGTCACGACGGAAAATATTCAGCAGGCGATTGAACGCGCAGGAACAAAATCCGGCAACAAAGGCTTCGACGCCGCTGTTTCCGCAATGGAAATGGCCAACTTGATTAAGGGCTTGTCGAAGGACGGTTTGGCAGATAAGCCGCGCAGAAGAAGAGGTCGCCCCGCCAAAACAGCGGAAGCTTAAATTTTTATCACGGAGCCCGTTGAAATTTTTTCGCCGCAAATTTTTATAAAGTCTTCTCCCGAACAATGACACGGGAGAATTTTTTTTACGCCCAAATTTTTCAGCTCGTCAAGTGTTTTTGAAATTCTTTCCTGCGTCGCGCCGGTCAAGTGAAAGCCGCCAATCACCGTGAAAATCGGAAGAGAAAATCTTTCGCGAACGGAGGCAACGATATTCAAAATGCCGACATGACTGCAAGCCGTCACAAGCGCAAGCCCGTCGCCCTCGCGCAAAACCAAAACAATCTCGTCGCTGAAGTCGTCGGGAAATTTTTTTTCGCCGCGCAGAAATTTTTTCGGGATGGTTTCAAAATCGTAACGCCGCTTGAAATTTCCGACAAGCCAAGCCGCCTCGTCAAGTTGAATCACGTCGCGGCAAATCTTCTGCTCAATGCCTCGCGCTGTCAAAAATTTTTCGTCGAAGCCGCAGCCGCGATAAAGGCAATTAGGAATTAGGAATGAGGAATGAGGAATTGACTTCGCGCCATGATAATTCCTAATTTCTAATTCCTCATTTCTAATTGAATATTTTTCCTCCCAAAAGTTTTCGCCCGTGTAAACTTTTTCAATCGGCGCAGTGTCAGCAAGTTTCGGGAAGCCGCCCGCGTGGTCGTAATGCGAATGACTCAAGACGGCGAATTTTATTTCGGACAAGTCGACGTTCAAAAGTTTTGCGTTGTCGAACGCCGCGCCCGTGTGCCCGCAGTCAAAGATAAATTTCGTTTCGCTCGTCTCGACAAAAAAACTCAAGCCGTGCTCCGCGATTAACGACGAACCTTCGGGCGCAGTGTTCTCAATCAAAATCGTTAAAGTTGCCAAATTATTCACCTATGATAAAAGACATTTCCGTTTTGAAAGTTTCGCCGACGGCAAGTTTGATAATGCCTTCCTTGTCTTTGAGTTCGCCCGTGAAGTCTTCGTAATCTGCATGCCCGTGCCAAGGCTCAATGCAGACAAAAGGCGCGCCGCCCTGCGCGGGAGACCAGAAGCCCCAATACGGAAAACCTTTGGCGCGGACGGTGATTGACTTGGAACTTTTGCGCGAACAAACAGAGACCTCGTCCGATTTCAAATCGTCAAAGACAAGCGCGTCGCCCTTGAAGATTTCGTAATTCAAATCAAGTTCGGTGCCGTCAAGCGTCGGGATTCTTTCATGCGTCAAGGCTCCGTTCGAGGCAAGAGGCAGGCGCGAAGATTTTTCCGCCTTGTTGAATTTCAAATAGCAATCCTCAAATTTTTCGCGGTAGGCAATCGGACAACACAGCGCGGGATGTGCTCCGATTGAAAAATAAATTTCCTTGTCGTCGACGTTGAAAACTTTCCAAATAAATTTGATTTCGTTGCCGACAAGTTCAAAAGAAATTTCCAAGCGGAAGCGGTAAGGATAAACTTTGAACGTGGCGGCGTTGGATTCGAGCGCGAAAGTCAGAGTGCTTGCGGTGGCGTCGACGAGCCAAAAATCACTTGTGCGGGCGAAGCCGTGACCGGGCAAAGTGTATTCCTTACCTTCGGCGCGATACTTGTTGTCGACGAGCTTTCCTACAATCGGGAAGAGAATCGGCGAAGAATATTTCCACCAAGTCGGGTCGCCGTCGAAAAGATACTCCGTGCCGTCAGCAAGAGCGGTTATCGATTTGAGCTCCGCGCCGCGTTCGGCAACCTTGATTTTGAGAACATCGTTTTTGAGTGTGTGCAACATAAACATTTCTCCTTTGAAAAAAATATTTGTATGCTAACTCCTGCTGTGCCGCGTTATCTCGACGAGACCCAGCGGCGTCATATCCACAATTTTGGTTTTGTTTCGGTCGAAGGCGGCTCGCTCGCGCAGGAAGTCCATCAAAATTTTTTTGTGCGCGTCGTTGTCCATGTCAATGAAGTCGACGATTATAATCCCGCCGAGGTCGCGAAGTTTCAGCTGCTTGAGAAGAAGTTGAGCCGCTTCCAAATTCGTTTTCAAAACCGTTTCGTCAAAGTCAGTCTTCCCGATAAATTTGCCGGTGTTCACGTCGACGGCCGTAAAAGCCTCCGTCTTGTCGATAACAATTTGCCCGCCGCTCGGCAAAGAAAGTTCGCGCTTATCGATTTTGGAAATTTCTTCCGCCACACCGAACGCCTCGAAAATCGGCGCGTCGCCCTCGTAAAAAGTGACGTTGCCTCTTTCGGAAAGCCGCCGATAAATTTTCAAGTTGTCGACGATAAATTCGGTGTCTTCAGTGAATTCGTCGCGAAGAATTTTTTCGAGGAGGTCGTCGGCTTTGAGGAGCGCGGGCGGCTTGCGTTTGGCATTGAGTTCAAGAATTTTTGTCCAAAGCGATTGAAGGTCGACAAGTTCATCGAGTAAAATTTTTTCGTCGCAACCTTGAGCCGCCGTCCGAATGATTATGCCCGAATCACTCGGACGAATTTTTTTTGCCAGCGCATGAAGTCTATCACGTTCACCGCCGCGAATTTTATTCGACACGCCGATATAATTGAGCGTCGGCAAGAAAATTAAAAATCGCCCCGCCAAGCTGATATTGAGCGTCGCCCTTGCGCCTTTCGAGCCGCTTTCGTCTTTTTCGATTTGAATCAAGACACTTTGCCCGACGGAAAAATCTTTCGGGGAATTGAATTGCAGGAAGGCATTTTTTTCGCGCCCGATGTCCACGAACGCCGCTTGCATTCCCGGCAAAAAATTTTTCACGGTGCCTTTGTAAATGTTGCCGACAAGTCGCGGGCTGTCATTTCGTTCAAAATAAATCGCGCTGACTTCGCCTGCCGCAATCACGACCGCGCAAGTTGTGCCGAGCTTATGACTGATTATTATCTTCTTCATTGAATCACTCCGCGAACATTTTAACGTAACGTAAAAATTATTGCAAAATTTTTTTAGAGCGTGTTGTTAAAGTCGAAAAGTCGCGGTTGATTCCGGCGCGAAAAGGAAATTCTCAAAAAAAAAAGCCTCGACTAAAGTCGGGGCATTTTTTTTATCAGAACCTCAGAAAATTATCGGGCAACTCAAATTTAATCGTAATCGGTGCGGTCATATCGAGTATTCGTTTCAAAAAACTTGGTTTTGGTGTGGTGTCGGTTATGGAGAAATCTTTTTTGTTGCCGTGAAGAATTTCGGTAATCAAAAAGTTTAAAGCGTCGTCCTCGGTGCCGAGCCTGTCGATAAGATTATTTTCAAGAGCAGTGCGAGCGTCCAAAATTCTGCCGTCTGCCAATTCATCAAGATTAATTGCATTGGGACGCGTGAGTTTTATAAAATTAACGAATTCCTCGTGCGCCTTCTTGACGAGCGTCTCAAGGTAATTTTCTTCATCGGGTGTCATTTCGCGGAAAGGGCTGCCCAAGTCTTTCATTTTGCCGGATTTTATCGTCTTGAAAGAAACGCCAAATTTTTTCGACAGCTCTTGGTAGTTAGGCAACATCATAATCACACCGATAGAGCCCGTCCAAGACAATGTGTTGGCGAAAATATAATTGGAGGCGGCGGCAATCATATACGCGCCCGAACAAGCACTGTCGCTAATCGAAGTGACGACGGGCACCTCTTGCCTTAAGCTGAAAATTAATTTTGCCAATTCCTCACTCGTGGCAGCCGCGCCTCCCGGAGAATTTATTTTCAAAAGAATTCCTTTGTAATTGTCTTTGTTCGTCTGTTTTACTTCAAGCAATGTAGTTTTCAATTTCAAGAGGGAATTATCGATGTTGAATTTTGACGCGTCGGAAGTTATTTCGCCGTTCAAATAGAGTTTTAAAATTTTTTTGTGAGAAAAAATGCTCATGTTATTAAACCGCCTTATGAATCTTAAAATTTATAATGACACGGCAATTTTACCACAGTCGCGAAGATTGGGCAAAGAATTGCTAAAACAAGCCGCTGACGTGTCATCAAACATAAAGCTGTTAAAAAAAAATTAACCTCCGCGAAAATTTCGGAGGTAATTTTTATTTCGGAGTGTGTTTATCGGATTTTAAGTCGGCGACGTTTCCAATATTTCCGTCCAATGCGTCCGGTTGTTGTAATGCGGCTGCCCGCATAAAAACTTCATGCCAGAGCATCACCGCCGCCGACGTAATCTTGAATCGCCAGCGAGTAAACGAGTCTTCTGTCTCTCATGAAAGTTAAAACGCGCATGACTTCCCAAGCCGTGTCGAGACTGGTGAGGCAAGGAACGCCCAACTCAACCGTCGCACGACGAATGCGGAAGCCGTCTTTGGCAATGTGTTTGCCGGGAGCTTGCGTGTTCACGACCATGTGAATCTTTCCGAGCTTAATCATTTGGATAATATCGGTGCTGCGCTGATGAACTTTGCCGACAATTTCCGCATCGATTCCGATTGAGTGCAGAGCTTTGGCGGTGCCTTCCGTTGCAACAATCTTAAAGCCGAGTTCGGAAAAAGCTTTGGCGAGCTGTTTCATTTCTTCCTTGTCCTTATCGGCGACCGTGAACAAAATGCAACCGTTCTTGGGAATGTTCATGCCTGCGCCGGTTATCGCCTTGTAAAGAGCGCGGGCGTAGTGATAATCAATGCCCATGACTTCGCCCGTCGATTTCATTTCGGGGCCGAGAGAAATATCAACGTCTTGCATCTTCGCGAAGGAGAACACGGGAGCTTTGACGGCAACATAAGGTTTCGGCTCAACCATTCCCGAATAATAGCCCATTTCCTTGAGCGTCTTGCCCAGAGCCGCCCGCGTTGCCACATTGACCATTTTAATATTCGTGACTTTGCTTAAGAAAGGAACCGTTCGGCTTGAGCGAGGATTGACTTCGATAACATAAACTTTGCCGTCCGCCACGACGTATTGAATGTTCAGCAAGCCTTTGACTTTGAGCGCGAGAGCCATGCGTTTGGTGTAGTCGGTTATCGTGTAAATGACTTTCGACGGAAGAGTTTGCGGCGGATAAACGGCGATTGAGTCTCCGCTGTGAACGCCCGCCCGTTCGACGTGCTCCATAATGCCGGGAATGACAACATCGACACCGTCCGAAATCGCATCAACTTCAACCTCCGTGCCCTGCATGTATCTGTCGACGAGGACGGGATGGTCGGGAGTGACTTTGACGGCGCGGCTCATGTAGTCGCGAAGTTCTTCCTCGTTGTAGACGATTTCCATTGCGCGCCCGCCCAAAACGTAACTTGGACGAACCATGACGGGGTAGCCGATATTTTCCGCACCGGTTATCGCGTCGTCGAGGTTTGTGACGCTGATTCCTTTCGGGCGCGGAATATTTAATTCGGTCAACATTTCGTCGAAGCGTTCACGGTCTTCTGCGCGGTCGATGTCGTCGACACTTGTCCCGAAAATTTTAACGCCTGCCTCCGCCAAACTTGCCGCAAGATTAATCGCAGTCTGTCCTCCGAATTGAACGATAACGCCGTCGGGTCTTTCCTTGTCGACGATATTCAAAACGTCTTCGGTCGTGAGCGGCTCGAAATAAAGTTTGTCGGAAATGTCAAAGTCGGTCGAAACGGTTTCGGGGTTGTTGTTTATGATAATCGCCTCGATGCCCGCCTCGCGCAGAGCCCAAACGCTGTGCACGGAGCAATAATCGAATTCGACGCCTTGACCAATCCTAATCGGTCCGGAGCCCAAGACGATAATTTTTTTCTTGTTGCTGACTTCCACCTCGTCAACTTCGCCGTGATAAGTCGAATAGTAGTAGGGCGTCGCTGCCTCGAATTCCGCTGCGCAGGTGTCAACCATTTTGTACACGGGCAGAATTTTGAATTGCTTGCGCATGTCTCGAATCTCTTTGATAGCGGTGCCGGTCAATTCGGAAACGGATTTATCAGACAAGCCCAAAAGTTTTGCCTCGCGCAGAGCCTTTGCATTAAGTTCGCCCTTTTGCAAACGAACTTCCATATCGGCGATATTTTTTATCTTGTCGATAAACCAGCGGTCAATCTTCGTGATTTCGGCAATTTCTTCGGGCGTGGCGATACCTCTGCGCAGAGCTTCGGCGATAAGGAAAAGCCGCTCGTCGTCGACGCGACTTAAACGCTTTTTAATTTTTGCATTGTCCCAATCGTCCATCTTGTCCATATGCAAACGATTGACTCCGATTTCCAAACTGCGGACGGCTTTCAAAATCGCGCCTTCGAAAGTTCGGTCGAGGCTCATGACTTCGCCCGTTGCTTTCATTTGCGTACCGAGCGTCGTATCGGCATAAACAAATTTATCGAACGGCCAACGCGGGAACTTCACAACGATATAATCTACGCTCGGTTCGAAGCAAGCTTTGGTTGTCTTGGTGACGGCGTTGACAATTTCGTCAAGCGTGTAGCCGATTGCAATCTTGACGCTGACTTTCGCAATCGGATAGCCCGTCGCCTTCGACGCAAGCGCGGAACTTCGACTGACGCGGGGATTGACTTCGATAACGTAATAATTGTCGCTCTTCGGGTCAAGCGCAAATTGAATGTTGCAGCCGCCCTCAATTTCAAGTGCGCGGATGATTTTCAAACTTGCCGAACGCAAAAGCTGATACTCGTGGTCGTTGAGCGTTTGAGTCGGGGCAACAACGATTGAATCGCCCGTGTGCACTCCGACGGGGTCGAAATTTTCCATTGAGCAAATCGTTATGCAGTTGTCGTTGCCGTCGCGCATGACCTCGTACTCAATTTCTTTCCAGCCCGCGATACTGCGTTCAATCAAAACTTGACCGATCATTGAGTATTTGAGCCCGCGCAAAGTAATTTCGATAAGTTCTTCCTCGTTGTTGGCAATGCCGCCGCCCGTGCCGCCGAGTGTGTAAGCGGGACGAACAATCAGCGGGTAGCCGATTTGGTTTGCGAAGTCAATCGCGCCGTGAATGTCCTCGACGATAACGGATTCGGGAATCGGTTCGCCGATTCGTTCCATTGTCTCTTTGAACATTTCGCGGTCTTCGGCTTTCTTAATCGCCTCAATCGACGTGCCCAAAAGTTCGACGTTGTATTTTTCAAGCGCGCCGCTCTCCGCCAACTGAACTGCCAAATTCAAGCCCGCCTGTCCGCCGAGTGTCGCAAGCAATCCGTCGGGGCGTTCCTTTTCAATTATCGCCGTCAAAAAGTCTACGGTCAGCGGCTCAATATAAACGCGGTCGGCGATGTTTGCGTCAGTCATTATCGTTGCGGGATTTGAATTGACGAGGACAACTTCCAAGCCTTCCTCTTTGAGCGAACGACAAGCTTGCGAGCCAGCGTAGTCGAATTCCGCTGCCTGCCCTATGATTATCGGCCCCGAACCGATGACGATTATTTTATTGAGATTTTTTTTCTTAGGCAAAGCTTTGTGCCTCCTTAGAAATGCGTAATGCGCAATGCGTAATGCGCAATGAAAAAAGTTGCGTCGTCACGAATTGCTTTTTACGGTTTTTGTAATTGCAATCAAAATCTTTATGAGTTCCACACAGTCAGCGAGCATACTTTCAGCTTGGTCTTTGGTTATGTATTTAGTCTTTTCCAAGAGTTCAAGCCAATATTCTGTTTCAACGGCTTCTTTCATGGCAATGTGCATTTTTGTATTGAAATCTGCCTTTGATTGAGCACGAGTAGCTTCTTTGACATTGGCACCTATACTTGTGCCGCTGCGTAACACTTGTTTTGAAAGAACGTATTCCGAATGTTTATCTTTAAGATATTTATAAAGATTTACAATCCTGACAGCAAACGCCATGCTTTTATCAACTATCAAATTAGGTTCTCTCATTTTTCATTTCCGATTAATTGCGCATTGCGCATTACGAATTACGCATTGCAGCCAAGAATTCGTCAAACAGGCGGACGCTGTCGTTGGGACCGGGCGCGGCTTCGGGATGATATTGCACGGAACTTATCGGCAACGACGTATGACGGAAACCCTCAATCGTGCCGTCGTTCAACGAGACGTGAGTAATTTTAACCGGCAGACCTTGCAAAGATTTTGCGTCGATTGCGTAGCCGTGATTCTGCGCGGTGATTGCAACCTTGCCCGTCTCCAAATTTTTCACGGGCTGATTTGAGCCGCGATGTCCGAATTTTAATTTGTAAGTGTTCGCGCCCATTGCCAAAGCCAAAATCTGATGTCCCAAGCAAATTCCGAACATGGGTCGCTTGCCGATAAGTTTTTTTACCTCGCGGATAATGTCGGGCACGTCTTTGGGGTCGCCGGGTCCGTTCGATAAAAAAATTCCGTCGGGCTTGAGCGCAAGAATTGCTTCGGCGGGCGTTTTGGCAGGGACAACCGTAACTTTACAACCCAATTTGCGCAAGGCGTTGAGGATATTTTTCTTGATACCAAAATCCATCGTCACGATATACGGCGCGCCCTCTCTTGCGTCGAGCGTGTAGCTTACGGGCGTCGTCACCTGTTCGACGACATTTTTCCTAATCGGCAACGCCATCATTTCGTTTATCGTGCTCTGCGAGGTGTATTCGCTGACAATCACGCCTTTCATTGTGCCCGCCGAACGAATTTTCCTCGTCAAGGCGCGAGTGTCCACGTCATAGAGGCAAGGGATTTTCTCCGCCGTGAGGAATTCGGGCAAAGTCTTTTCCATTGAGCTGCTTGAAGGTTTTTCGCAAATTTCGCCGACGACCAAACCGCCTACAAAACTTTTCCGGCTTTGATTAAATTGTTTTGCCGTGCCGTAATTGCCAATCAGCGGATATGTCAGCGTGACGATTTGTCGACAATACGACGGGTCGGTCAAAATTTCTTGATAGCCGGTCATGCCCGTGTTAAAGACGACTTCGCCCTCCGTCGTGGCGTTCGAGCCGCCGAACAGTTGCCCGCGAAATGTCGTGCCGTCCTCCAGTATCAATTTCCCTTTCAAAGTCTTCACCTACTAAATCTCAAATTATTTTGTTATACTTGTGCGAAAGTTTATCACACGCCTTGCCGCATTGCAAATCCTTTGCCTTAAGTATACAAGGAGGGTGCCTATGAATTTTTTTCGAGAATTGTGGGAGGCGGTGAAGTTTTTTATTTTCCCGCCACGCTGTCCGAATTGCCGTAAGATTGTCGACGAGCCGCATCAATTTTGCGAGGCTTGTCATGAAAAAATTTTCCGCGTAGATTTTTATGACAGACC